>JAAZCA010000007.1 GCA_012513515.1 Myxococcales bacterium
TAGAATCTAGAAGTGAGAAGCGAGATTTCTACAGGCGAGGTTTTTCTAGCTTCTAGCCTCTCGCTTCTAGCTTCTGTTTTTCCCAGTCACGGTCGTTGCGGGGATGACAAGCGCATAGTTTTTAGAGTCGCCCTGAATTTGCTGATTTTTCAGAGGTTACTAGTATTCAAACCAAAGCGATCCCCCCCTCTAACACTTAAAGCTATATATTATTTCTATTGAATTCACAGTCTATGTCGCATAATTGAGCGCCTCCGCGATATGATCCTCATGATGCGACTAAATGGGATGGCTGTACGCATCGCCTCACATGCGATTCTCGAAGTATCGCTCTCTATCGTCTGAGGCTGCTGAAGAACGCCCACTTGATTATCCGGGGTCTCTGATATAGTCCATCCCCATGCGAAAACTGGCCGCGACCATTGTCATCATGCTGATAGCCTCATGCGGTGGAAGCGGATTAGATCCGTATCCAAATGATGTGCCGACCCATTCGCCCCCGCTGATAACCAGAATAGATCCCGAGAGCGCATCCCCCGGGGATACCGTAACGATATATGGCTTGGGTTATTCCATCATCCCCGCATACAATCTGGTTACCTTTGGCTCCGTATCCGCAGTAGCCGATTCCTATGATTTTCTCGACCCGGGCAGCGACGGCGAATTCGAGATTTTAACCGTGGTCATCCCTGATGATGTGGAGGCAGGGATCAACCCCGTCATGGTGACGGTCCACCGGATCACCAGCAATGATGATGTATCGATAGACATAATTCCATGAAAGAAAAAATACAGAAAATTTTCTCCGATGAACTGTCGATGACGGCCAAGCTCTCAGATCTTGTCAAACTGCATGGAGACGCCTCTTACAGAATATATTACAGGGCACGCCTCACCGATGGATCCACCCTCATAATAATGCAGATGCCCGAGGGAATATCATCTGCTTCCGAAGAGATCACAAACTCCGGAATCGTCGTCAAAGAACTCCCCTTTATCGACGTCTCAAAATATCTCTCCTCCATAGGCGTAAACGTCCCAAAGATTTTCAGATACAGCGATGCCGACAAGATGATGATACTTGAAGACCTTGGCGATGAGCTATTGGCCTCATACCTGCAAAAATCCGAACCTGAAGAAGCGATGGCCATGTATAAAAATGCGGTGGCCCTCCTGTGCTCTCTTCAGAAAAAAAGCGCCGAGATGCCTGACAAATCCTGTATAGCTTTTCGAAGATCCTTCGATAGCAATCTGCTCAACTGGGAGTTTGATCACTTTCTTGAATACGCGATTCAAAAAAGAGGCATAGAAGTTGACCCGGCAGATGCGGAAATGTTCAGAAGGGAAACGCGCACTATAACAGACAAGATTCTAAAGATGTCATATGGATTCACGCTCCGCGATTATCAGAGCAGGAATATAATAATACGCGATGACACTATGCATCTCATAGACTTTCAGGACGCCCTGATGGGGCCGTCCCTCTACGACCTCGTTTCGCTCACCAGAGATTCCTATGTAAAACTGTCGGATGAAGAACTCGAAGAACTCATAGCCTATTACGCTGAAAAATCGCACCGCGATATCGGCGAGGTAATCAAGGAGTTCAACATGATAACCGTCCAAAGGAAGATGAAGGATGCCGGAAGGTTCGTCTACATCGATCAGGTAAAGAAAAATCCGGGATATCTGAAATTCATTCCCAACTCCGCAAACTACGTGGCAAAAGCCCTGTTACAGATGCCGGAACACGCTGACCTAGCAAGGTTCATTGAAAAATATCTGCCGGAGCTAAAGGGATGAAAAATAAAAACCGAATAGATTCAGCAGTGCTTCTAGCTGCCGGACTGGGTACGAGGCTGAGCCCTCTTACGTTAAAGACTCCTAAGCCCCTTCTCAATCTCGACGGATGCACTCTCATAGATCATCAGCTCAGATATCTGAAAAAAAACGGGTTCAAGACGGTGGCAATAAACATTCATCACCTCCCAGAGATGATAAAAAATCACGTCGGAGACGGATCCAGATACGGGCTGAGCATACTCTACTCCAGGGAGACACATATACTCGGCACTGGAGGCGGCATTAAAAAAGCATGCGGATATTTAAGTTCAGACAATGTCCTGGTCTTAAATTCCGATATTCTTATCAATCTGAACCTCGAAAAATTCGTCGAACGACATCTCCTATCAAACGCAATTGCAACGATGGCGCTCAGAAAACTTCTGCCGGGGGAAAACTACACCGGGATATCCGTAGATACAGATGGCTTTGTGAGCTCAATAGGAGATGGATCTTACTCATTCACCGGAATTCACATAGTGGGGAAAACCCTCCTCGAATCGCTTCCTCCGGCAGGATCGGAGTCGTGCGTAATATCCGATGGATACAAAAAGATTTTATCAGGTGGCGGTAAAATAGCATCGGCAATCCATCATGGATACTGGAAAGACATCGGCACTCACGCAAGCCTCAAAGAAGCCGAGGAAGATATATCAAGGGGAAAATTTGAAATGATCAAGGAATGATGCATTTCAGAAGCGGACCCACCTCTATCTTTATAACCTTGGCCTTTTCCGGAGCGTGGTCTCCGTCTATCGTGTATGCCATAGGCTCGTCGAACTCCATCACCACTTCGCTGCCCATCTCATCGACATAATGCTCAGAGTTTGCAGGTTTTGCCAGGAGGGCCCTGTGAAATGTTTTCACGAGCTGCATTCCCGTACATGATATCCCCACAAACTGGAATTTCCCGACCTCAGACGCCCCTCTGTAGAGAGGCCGGAAGTTAAAGCCCAGTGTCTGCATCGTCCCCGAAAATATCATCATGTAGTTTTTAAAGGGCTGGAGCTTTCCATCTATGTAGATTCTCGCATTAAATCTCTCGACCAGCATCTGCGCCATACGTCCGTTCACCAGGGAAGAAAGCGATGCCTTTACAAGGAGCGCCATTCCGCGCGCAGGAGTCGGACCACCTTTGACATTTTGATACACATCTATGAACCTCTCTATCAATCCCATGCCGAGAAGAAATCCGTAGGATCCGTTGACCCTTATCATATTTATATCAACTTCTCGGAAGCTCTCACCATTGTGATATTTTATAATCAGATCAGAAAGTATTTTTTCCGGGCGACCCTGAATACCTAACTGCCAAGCAAGGTTGTTCATGGTGCCCCCGCGGAGAATTGCGATCTTCGGAAGGGGTTTTTCTCCATAGACCTCGATAAACGCGCTGAGCGTCTTGTGATTTGTGCCATCGCCTCCGGAGATACCAAGTATCTCTATATCGCGTTCCTTGAACTCCTTGGCCAGATACTTGACATGGTCAAGCGTGTCCGTGGAATAGCACGAGCCCTTATCGCCGACGATAAAACCGAACTGCCTGATCCTGTCCGGATTTCTCTTATTGGATCTCGAATATGGATTTAAAATAACACCTATGCCAGGCATCTTCATTCGCTCCGTTTAGGTTTGTTTGGTCTTCGCCTGCCTCTTCCAAAACGCGGGCGACGTCTCTTACCGCCGGATGGCCTCGAAGTTGCGTCTGGCTTTGCGGCATCTCCCTGAGATGTGGCCGACAATGGAGCAGCAGAGACAGTTTTAGGTTGTTCATCCGTTTTCTTCGGTTGAATCTTCTTCCTCTTCATGTAGGTCTGAACGAGAAAACTGGCCACCTGAGATGGTTTTGTCCCGACGCCAAATCCGGCATCAAAACCCAGTTTTAACCCTAGGGCGTGATCTATTCTCGGTCCTCCAACTATAAGGATACAGTCCTTTGAGAGACGGGAATCCGCAACGGCTTTCTTTTTGAATTCCTTTAGATTTTCCAAATGGCTGTCGCGCTGTGTAACAACCTGGGAGATCAAGATCGCATCGGCCTTGAGTTCAACAGCTTTTTCTATCAGCTGGTCGGATGTTATCTGGCTGCGGAGATTGTGCGCCTTGAAAAGAGGGTATCTTTCGAGGCCGTAATCCCCCGCAAAGCCTTTCATGTTCATGATCGCATCAATACCTACCGTATGCGCATCGCTCCCTATGGCAGCCCCTACAACAACTATCGGCCGAGTGATATTTGCGCTCATGTAGTTTTTGAGATCATCATAATGCATAAACGACGTGTCGACCTTGGGGACTTTCACCTTGGTGAAATCGACCGACCTTCTGGAGCGGCCATAAACTATAAAGTGGGAAAAGCCGTCCCCCATCGACTCCATCGTCGCTACTGAAACTTTTTCAAGCCCTATCTGCTCGATATATCTCTTCGCAGCTTCTTTGGCCTCCGGAGAAGCGGAAACAGGAAGTGTGAATGATAGTTGTATGGCTCCATCATCGAGGCGATCTCCGTATGCCTTCAATTTCTTTTTATTAACCTTTAGCATCAGACCGAGCCCTCCTTCAGCAGATCGAGAACAGGATTGAAGTAGCGCCTGTCCTTCTGGAAAACACCGGAAAGGCCCTTGCCGCCATCCTCAGCCCTTTCTATCTCAGCGAACATGCCCTTTGAGATAGCCTTCATCAGCCCGGCCTCCTCTATCTTTCTGAGATACTTGTGGGTGTTGTCCAGTACGGTATGGGCTCGACGCGCTATTTTCCCATTCGGATTGAACGATATCTCGTCCCCTATATTACGACAGTTCTGGAAGATATAATTGGCGTTCCTGAGCGCCCAAAATCTATCCTGAAGATGAGGATTGTGCATCGCCTCGGTGGGAATGCCGAGGAGTTGAATGGATTGTTCCGTAATTATTCCACACACGTTGAACATGGCGTCCTGAACATTGCCCATGAATATATCGCCGGTCATGTGTTTGGTCGGCGGCATGAATTTAATCGGTGAGCGCGGAAATATTTCCCGTACCATCTGGGCCTGAGCCAACTCGTAAAGAAAACCATTCTCTATGGTTGGGTCCATCTCGAACGCATGGCCAAGCCCCATGAGTTCAGGTTTCAAATGCGCATTATGTGCAAACCGCTCGTTGATGAACTGGCTTGCGAAGACGTGATGCGCATTTCTGTAGGCATCTGTCGTAGTGAGATAGTTATCCTCTCCAGTATTGATTATTATGCCGGACCTGGCACAGATAAGCCTCGAGAAATATTGGTCGACGAATGTGCGCTTCATGTTGATGTCCCTGAACAAAATCCCATACATGGAATCATTGAGCAGTATATCGAGTTTTTCAAAGGCGGCCATTGCCGCTATCTCTGACATGCAAAGTCCGGAAGAATAATTTACTAGCCGGACGTATCTTGAAACCTTCTTTGAAGCGTCGTCGAGAGCCTTTCTCATCACCCTGAAATTTGCCTGCGTAGCCAGCGTTCCTCCGGATCCCTCGGTGGAAATTCCATCCGGAACATAATCGAGCAGCGACTGCGCCGTAGTTCTTATCACGGCTATTATATCCGCCCCGCACTCGACAGCGGATACCGCCTGTGCGCAGTCATCGTAGATATTCCCAGTTGCTACTATGAGATATTTCCACGGCTGCAAAGGTTCCGACAAACTTTCTTTTACACGATCCCTGGAAATTCTTGCATTATCAAGGCGCGAAATCCCTTCCAAAGCCATCTTCCTGCCGACGGCCAACACTTTCTCCGCCGGCACTTCCGGAATATCCTCGAGCTTGACCTGATCAGTAGCCAGCTTTTTTGCAAGCTCCTTCGCTGACAGACCGGTATGAACTACAGCCCTGGCAAACCACCACGCGATCCCAAGCCTCATCCTGTCTTTGTCAAGCCTATCGACTATGAGATTTACATGCGGCATTTCCATATGCGCATCTTCGACGCCGAATATTCTCAAAACCGACCTCTCCACAGAGGTCGTCGAATGCCTATCGATGTATTTCTGAACCGGAGAAACTATTCGCGCAGCTATATCCCTACAGCTGTCTATCTTATCCCTGTCTAAATTTAGCTTCCTGTATGTCATTAAAAGATCCTCACTGTTTCTTCATATTTGCGGCTTGAGAGTTACGCGCTTTCCATCGACCAGCTCTATGTATCCGAGATTTTTGCCCTGCTCGGACTTGAGCCCAGCAGCTATTTTTTCCGCCGTTGAACAGGAACAATCCCTTTCCCTCGGATTTGTATAGCTGCTCATCAGCCCCCGGTAATTTCTCATCACCGCTCTGTCGTCGGTAAGGGTCAGGAGATAATTCGGCATTATAGGTATTTTTCCGCCGCCGCCCGGAGCATCTATCACGAAGGTTGGAAGAGCCAGACCGGAGGTATGCCCCCTCAGATACTCCATTATCTCAAAACTCTTTGAAACCGGAGTCCTGAAATGTTCTATCCCTTCTGCTAGATCGCACTGATAGATGTAATACGGGTGCACCCTCATCTTCAGAAGCTCATGCATCAGTTTTTTAATTATGCGAGGATCCGAATTGATTTTTCTAAGCAAAACGGACTGATTATGTATAGGAATACCGGCCGAAAGTATCCTGTCGCACGCCTCGACAGCCTGGACCGTCGCCTCGTAAGGGTGGTTAAAATGCGTCATGAAAAATATCGGCTGATATTTCGACAGCATCTCAACATATTCTTTCGTCACTCCCATGGGAAAAACGCAGGGCATCCTGCTGGCGACACGTATGATCTCGACGTGCGGAATCTTTTTCAACTGCGCCACTATCCTCTCGAGCATCTCCACCGGAAGCATCAGCGCATCGCCGCCTGAAAGGATTACGTCCCTGACCTCGCTATGTTCCTTGATGTAGGCTATCGCCTTGTCATGTTCCACCTGCAGTTGTTTGGAACTCTTGTCGAGGATATGTCTTCTGCGCGTGCAGAAGCGACAGTACATCGAGCATACCTCCGACACCAGAAAAAGCACCCTGTCAGGATAGCGGTGCACGAGTCTGGGGACCGGGGAATCGGCATCCTCTGCCAGAGGGTCTAGAAGATCTCCGGCGCAGGTGTCCAGCTCCTCTATCTTTGGAATGGCCTGTAATCTTATCGGACACTCCGGGTTCTTATCGTCTATAAGAGATATGTAGTACGGGGTAAGCTGCAATTTGGACTGCTTCAACGTCTTTTCGATATCGGATCGCTCGCCGGGGGAAAGATCCACGACCTTGGAAAGGGTATCGACATCGGTGACCAGATTCTTCAGCTGCCAGCTCCGGCTGTTCCAATCTTCCGGAGAGACATCCTTCCAAAGTTTTATTCTTCGATAGTATTTTGGATCGTTTGAGTTGATCATGAGGTCTCCATCCTCTTTCAGCTGTGAAAGAATCAGGTGAATCGCCTGTCGAACCAGGCCTTGACGGCTGCGTTTTGCCTATAAACATCGATCGTAAAATCGACATGCCCTGGCGCATATCCATTGCCTATTATCATATCCACATCCATTCCAACCCCCTCAGCCCCCAGCGCCGCCTTCTGGAAGCTGGTAGCCATATTAAAAAAATATATTTTTCCACCCTGTTTGCACGCAAGCACCGACGACAACTCGGTCCCTTCCACGTTGGCAGTATTGATGATCAAGTCGCACATCCTGCCGCCGGTCAATGAAGCGACGCCATCCAGTATCTCAGTAGGCCTCAGTGCATCCGCGACGAAGACCTCGTCCGCTATTCCCAGTCCTTTGAAAATTTCTGCATTCGATTTGCTGAAGTCGGTCGCGATCAGCTTACAGTTCTCGCCCAGCTTCTGCCTGATTGCGGCCGCACAAAGTATTCCGGCCTTGCCGGTTCCTATTATGCAAATAGTATCGCCGGGCTTTACCAACCTGTCAGCCTGTGGGGCAGCCCCGGCCACATCGAGAAGGGCTAGGCAGACTCCGAGATCGATCGCGGGTGGAATCCTCGCCAGTACGCCGGAATCGAATAAAATGGCCTTTCCTTCTATCTCTATCTGTTCGCTATCCTTTACGCGTATGATCCTGTCTATCTGTAGGGGGGTAAGCGTAAGCGAAACGAGAGTGCAGACATCATTTCCCACCTCAAGGCTAGCAGAGTTGGAATACTTTGGCCCCATCTGAGAGACCTTGCCGAGGAGCATCCCGCCCGATCCGGTAACAGGATTCATCTGCTTTCCCATTTTCTCAACATTTTCAAGAACCTGTCTGGCAACACCATCATGCCCCTCGCCGGATGCAAGCATCTGCCGAAAGGATGCCGAATCTATATTGAGGGTTCTGACATCTATAAGAATTTCATTGTCGTATATGGGAAGTGAATTATCGACCTTAGTCGCGGCCTGAGGAAGGGCTCCATCCGGAGAGATCACCCTGTGCCTTCCATACCTGTCGCCGCCGCTTCTGTAATTAATCATTTAATATTCTCTAGTTCTGTTGATTGGAGGATCGTTTAATCAGAAGAATAGTTCCAAGTCAATCGAACGCTGCTTTTTGGAACACTGATATTGAAGGGCATACAAGGATAAAACTACAGCAGATTCAACTGGTTAGATGGAATGGGGGGATTTTCACGGCGATCGGAGGATGGCACCAGCCTCCCATCGGACGATACCCTCTGACCGCAACGGGCACACCAACGCGAACCATCGAGCCTTCGCCTCATTCGGGAAGATTTGCACCTCGGACACCTGCATTTATCTATGCTGACCTGTTTCATGGTATGCGGATGCACATAACCCAGCATCTAGAACATTATCAACCCAAAAATCAATTTTTCGTAATGATCAAAAAATCAGCATTGCTCTCACTTGTAAGGAATGAAAAAAGAAAAGGCCCTCCCTGCAAAGGCGAGGGCCTTTCCCAAAAAAATATAAAATTATTTCTTGTTTAGCTTTTTTCTCTTCACATAGGACCATAGTTTTTTCGTCATAGCGCTAGGAGCGATAGGCGTCTTGCCAAAAACGTTCTCTACGGAATCATTGCAGCCCTTGAAGTTGATGGTGTAACCGCCGAAAGCTTTCTTGGAGCCCTTCCTCTTGCTAGTTCTCTTTACCTTCCTCTTGGTAGCTTTTTTCTTCTTCACTACTCTTTTTTTCTTCTTCACCGTCTTTTTCTTTTTCGCTACTTTCTTTTTCTTCTTCACTACCTTTTTCTTCTTTGCTACTTTCTTTTTCTTCTTCACCATAATTCCCTCCGAAATTCTGGGCGCGCTCCTGACTAGGGAACTTGCGCCTAAGTTGACAACATTCCTGCAACTGACAATTTTTATATCAGATTAAGTCATAAAAAAAAATAAAAAAATCGCGCCCAAATAGGGCGCGATTTTTCATCCCGCTCGTAAAAACAGCTAAAAAACGATCAAATTTTTGAGAGCCAGTGTTTGTAATAGTCGTCTTTGCCTCTAACTATATCGAAGTACGCCTTTTGGAGACGCTGCGTTATGGGTCCAGGCTTGCCAGTGCCTATCGGGCGATCATCGACTTCCCTCACAGGAGTAACCTCGGCAGCCGTACCTACCACAAAAACCTCGTCACAAAGATAGACGAAGTCCCTTGTGAATTTATCCTCGCGCACCTCCATGTTCATGTTTCTCGCAACGTGGATTATCGTGTCCCTAGTGATCCCTGGAAGGATAGGAGAAGTGATTGGAGGAGTTATTATTACACCATCTTTCACGACGAAGATATTTTCACCGGTGCCCTCCGCCACATAGCCCATCGTATCGAGCATTATGGCCTCCTGATATCCACCGGCTATCGCCTCCCTCTTGGCCAGAATTGAAGTCGTGTACTGACCGCATATTTTGCCTTGAACCATTCCGACATTGACGTGGTGCCTGTTGAAAGAAGATATCTTGGCTCGAATGCCGTTCTCAAGAGCCCCTTCGCCTAGATAGGCTCCCCACTCCCTCGCAACGATCGCAGCTCTAGTCCGGTTCACAGCAGCGAGGCCGAAAGAGCCCGCATCGCAGTACATTATCGGACGCAAATAGCATTCGTCGAATTCGTTTACCTTGACTGTCTTGATGTGCGCATCAATGAACTGTTCCAATGTAAATGGATTGTCCATCTTGAGTATCTTCAACCCGTTGAACATTCTTTGAGCGTGTTCTTTCAGACGAAAGATCGCGGAGCCCCCAGATGCGAGCTTGTAGCACCTTATTCCCTCAAAGGTCCCGAATCCGTAATGAAGGGTTTGGCTCATAACAGAGACCCTTGCATCGCTGTTGTCCACAAACTCTCCATCCATCCAAATCTTTTTACCTTCTCTAGTCATGATTCCTCCGTATTAGATTTCCTGCGTTTATGGAACGCCTGAGACTTAGCACCGAAGGCAAGAAAGGCAACCTCAAAATCTCGAAGCTATTTCGGAGATAAATGTCAATTTTTCCTTATTGTAAGCTTGGTCCCCGGCTTGACGCTCGACGGATCTCCGAGGTTATTCCATCTCTGTATATCTGCTATAGAAACTCTATGCATTCTGGCAATTCCCCAGAGCGTATCACCCGATTTGACGTTGTAAACCAGATCCGGAGTGAGCTCGGCAACTTCTAATTTTTCTTCTGTGGGGTGCGCCATAGCCTCTGGAGCGGGAGATGCGGAAGCGACAACGATCTGCTTCGGAGGCGCGCTCTTTGCGACACCTACGTACACAGGACTCGACGATCCTTTTATCTTTATTTTGGTTCCAGCCCTCAGAGTACGTGGATTTTTTATAGAATTCCACTTCATCAGATCAGAGGTAGAAACCTTGTGCCTGTTTGCTATTCCGCCCAACGTCTCACCCGGCTTTATCGTGTATGTGAAAAAACTTTCGGAATTAGATGAATCATTTTGTGTGATACTCGCCACAGACGGTATCGATGCGCTCGGCTCTACATCCTGAACAGACTCGGCCGCAAAGGTTTCAGATGGGGAAGATGACGGAACCTCTTTCGATACCGCCCGGGAAGCAAGGCTCAACTTCTGCCCCGCCCTAAGCTTTGACGGGTCGTCTATGCCGTTTATCTCCATCAAATTTTTAACAGAGGTCCCGTATTTACTCGCTATGGCACCAAGGGTGTCCCCTCTAGCCACGATATGAACGCCGACTGAAGCGTTTCCAGACTGACGAGGCGATGATGATGCGGGAGATTCCGACGAGGCGGTTCTGACATCGACGTAGAGCTTCAGCTTCTGGCCTGCACGTACCATAGCTTTTTTGTTGAGGTTGTTCCAACTCTTGAGTTGTGAAACAGTCACCCCGTGTTTAGAGGCTATCGCGCCTGCCGTCTCTCCAGCTCTGACAACATGAAAAGACATTTTTTTCGTCGATGACGACGATTTACTTGACGAAGAATCATTGGCGGCAACAGCCGCTGCCGCGACACTGCCTTTCACAGGAATAGTCAAAGTCATTCCTCTTTTGAGATGACCATGACGATTTATATTGTTTGCAACAGCGACAGCATTTATAGAAACCTTGTAACGCTTGGCAATCTTACTGAGGGTATCTCCCTTTTTCACGATATGATGTACTATACGAACTCTTTCTTCCCGTGGAATGGCAGCATATTTTTCACCAAAACTCTCGCTGGTTCCCTTGGGGATTCTTATCTCGGTAGGACCTGAGGGAGGAGTTACACCCCCTACCAAATGAGGATTGAGCCACCTTATTTCCTCAATATCGGAATTAGAGCACTTTGCGATAACATTGAGATCCGTTTGGCTATCCAAGAGATAAGTATCAAAATCGAGAGGGGCGTGATATTCAATATTGGTGAATCCAAATTTTTCCGGCATTTTTGCTATTATTGCCGCAGCTATAAACTTCGGAACATAATCCCTCGTCTCTGCTCGCAATGCATTGCGATCATCAGCCATCACCCAAAAATTTTTGCTGCCTGTTATGCTAATGGCCTTTTTGACGCGTCCGGGTCCGGCATTGTACCCTACCATGGCCAGATACCAATCCCCATAATCCTTATAAAGATCCCTAAAAAGCCTGGCCGCAGCCCTTGTCGCCTTGTAGGGGTCCCTTCGTTCGTCAACCCAGTCGTCGGATGAAAGGCCGTACATCTTACCGGTCGATCTTATAAACTGCCACAACCCTGCCGCATGGGCCCTCGAATAAGCGTGCGGGCTGAAACCGCTTTCGATAAGCGATATGTACACCAAATCCTGAGGAAGTCCCTCCTCCTTTAGAATCTGGCGCATCATCGGTATGTACCGCCCGGACCTCTCGAGATAGAGCTGAAATCTCTTTCGCCCCGCCCCCTGAAAATATTCCACCCATGCGATGACGCGGTCGTTCACCTCTATGGGAATATCGAATTTTGGAAGAGTCCCGGGCTCGCCGCGGAGAAGGCGGGAGGCGTCCATGGATGATCTGCTTCTTTTTCCATCAGCACACCCCGATAGGGCAGCTACGGAAATGATAGCTAGAAAAATGGTCAGGGTCCTGCATGCTATGGATTTCATCATTATCACCCGTCTATAATGTGACTGCATTATAGCCCATCTAAAGAGGCGATGTCAAAAACGGGACGAAAGCGAAACTTTTCTCGGAATGGAATATACCGACTGTTCGCCCTCGCCCCGCCTTAGAATATTAGTTCAATCAATCCGCCTGTTTGCGCAAGAATGTAGGAATGTCATACTCATCATTTTGAAACTCCAACACTCCGATATCGCGCGTAAGCTCTCTGAAATCTCCTCCAATCTCCTCCTGCTTTGATGCAGATCCGAGGGAGCTTACTGAAAACGCATTTGAAGATGGAGAATGCCTCGTAGCGCCGGCTGGATACGATGAAATGGGCTTCACCATGACCGGAGCCGGAGAGAGAGTCGGCTGCGATACCTGCTCCGGCTGAACGTTCACCGCCGGAATCTTCACAGAATTCGCCTGAGCGCTTATCCCGTAAGAGGTGGAAGTGGCCACCGCAGGCCTTGCAACTCTCGCAAGCGGTTTGTTGAACCCGGTCGCTATGACTGTTACGCGAACTTCATCCTTCATCTTGCCGTCGATGACGGCGCCGAAGAGGATATTGGCATCCTCGTGAGCCTCCTCCTGGACGAGTTTCGAGGCTTCGCTGATTTCGTGAAGTGTCATATTTTCGCCGCCAGTGATATTGATCAATATGCCAGTGGCTCCCTTGATCGATGTATCCTCAAGCAGGGGTGAGGAAATGGCCTTCGTAGCCGCATCCAAAGCCCTGCCTTCGCCGACCGAAGATCCTGTCCCCATCAGTGCCATTCCCATCTCGTTCATCACCGTTCTCACATCGGCAAAATCGAGGTTGATGAGGCCGTGAACGACAATCAAGTCGGATATTCCCTTAACGGCCTGATGCAGGACCTGATCGGCCTGTTTGAATGCGTCGAGAACCGTCATGTCGCTGGAGACAACTTCTAGAAGTTTTTCATTGGGAATGGTGATTAGCGTATCCACCGCACCCCTCAGTTCAGCAATCCCGCGATCGGCCTGAAGAGAACGATGCCTTCCTTCGAAAGTGAAAGGCCTTGTCACTACGCCGACTGTAAGCGCGCCGAGCTCTTTCGCTATCTTCGCAATCACCGGTGCACCGCCGGTTCCGGTTCCGCCTCCCATCCCGGCTGTGATAAAAACCATATCCGCACCTTCGAGATATTCGGCTATCGCCCTCTGATCTTCGAGGGCCGCATTTTTGCCGACATCCGGGTTGGCTCCAGCCCCGAGGCCCTTCGTAAGCTCGCGGCCGATCTGGATTTTAGTTGGGGCGAGGCTGGCCCTCAGGCACTGCATGTCCGTATTGGCTGCTATAAAATCGACTCCGTCGATGCCGCACTCAACCATGGTATTAACCGCGTTTCCACCGCCGCCTCCTACGCCTATCACCTTTATCTTAGCATTCTGAGAGTGTTTTTCTATTAGTTCGAACATAATTCCTCCATTTCAATTTCAATGGTTAATTGGTGAAGCCGCGGTTAAAAAATTTCCCCCAGCCATTCCCTCATTCTGCCTATCACCTTGGTGTGAACATTGCGCTCCTTGACCTTGAAGCGCTTGTCCTGCCTTTCGGCGTTGGCACCTGACATCACGAGGCCCACACCTGTAGCGTACATCGGATATTTAACAACATCCACCAGACCGCCTATCTTTTTTGGGATTCCCTTTCTGACCGGGAGGTTGAATACCTGCTCGGCAAGAGCATCGGAGCCATCGAGCATGGAAGTTCCTCCGGTGACAACAATGCCGGCGGCTATCATCTCCTCATAGCCGGATCTGACTATTTCCTTCTGAACAAGGGTAAAGATCTCCTCCATCCTCGGCTCCAAAATCTCAGCGAGTATCTGCCTTGAGAGAACTCTCGGCACCCTTCCCCCAACCGAAGGCACCTCTATCGTCTCATCCTTGTGGACGAGCCCGGCTGTACAGCATCCGTACCTCTGCTTGATCTTCTCGGCCTCGTGAGCGGGAGTTCTGAGACCTACTGCGACGTCGTTGGTCAGATGGTGCCCCCCCAACGTGAGAACGGCCGTATAAACTATCGACCCGCCTGAATAAATCGCTATATCGGTGGTACCTCCACCTATATCGACGAGGGCCACGCCGAGCTCCTTCTCATCGGGCGACAAGACTGCCTCGGACGATGCGAGCTGTTGCAGAACTATGTCATTGACGTTGAGTCCCGCCCTGTTGCAGCACTTTATTATGTTCTGTGCTGAAGTTACCGCGCCTGTAACTATGTGAACTTTCGCTTCCAAGCGAACCCCGCTCATTCCAACAGGATCCTTCACGCCATCCTGATCATCGACGATGAACTGTTGAGGAATCACGTGAATGACTTCGCGATCAAGAGGGATAGAAACCGCTTGTGCGGCATCTATCACCCTATCGACATCGGAAGAACAGACTTCCCTGTCTTTGATGGCAACTATACCATGACTGTTGATTCCCTTGATATGGCCACCGCCTATCCCGGCAAATGCGCTGGTTATTTCGCACCCGGCCATAAGCTCGGCCTCCTCGACCGCCTTCTTGATCGATGAGACAGTGCTCTCTATGTTTATTACGACTCCCTTTCGCATCCCTTTTGAAGGGTGTGTTCCGATCCCGACGATGTCTATTCCGTCATCCGTGACTTCGCCGACGATCGCGCAAATCTTGGTGGTACCTATGTCGAGGCCTACCACCAAATCATCCCTCTTAGCCATTTCCTTCCCCCTCTCTCTCGTGCATGAACCCAAAGGATTTGAACTATCGTTATTGCATCACAGCACAAGTCTTTTGAGCTCATGACGTCTGGTAACTTACTATCAACCTCCCCGGCTCATTAGCCAGTATGTATGTGATCCGCCCTGTCCGTTTCATCACGGCATCACCCATCCTTTCGAGTTTTGCCATCTGTTCTTCGAAGGCGGCGTGTCCGAAGAGAATCTGCATCGGAGAATTTTCAGTCACTACCGATATCCCCTTGATCTCGTCATAGTTTACCTCCGAAACTCCAAATTTGGACCCCATCGCGGAGGACTCGAACGTTTGAAGAAGTCCGAGCATCCGCAAAAGGGCCTCTTCATGAACGGCATCCATACGTCCGTTCTCGTCTACGATCAAGCCGGTAAAAACCGGATAGTTTTTGTGGTCACCTTCCTCCAGGGGTTTGAAGACTTCTCCATACTCATCGACCATGAATATAGTTTCTCCGGACACGAGGGCCCTAGGGTTATGCTCCTCTACGAATATATAGAGCGTATCCGGGAGCCCCCTTCTGACAGCTGCATTTCTAACCCATGGATTTTCACGAAGCCTCTCGTGTATCACTTCCATCGAAATCCAAAACATATTATCGCCTCTGGAAAGCTGCGATATCGAAACTATTTCACCCGAGGAGAGGTGTTTGAATTTTCCCTCTACTACTACGTTGTCTATAGCAAAGGTATCTCCGAAACAGACCAACCTGTACAACCCATAGAGGGAGGCAAGGCCAGCCATTACGATCGCAAGCGATATGAGAATGCGCTCGAGTTGACGCAGTCGGCGCACCCACTGCCTGCGCTTCTTTACCGTCTGCCTTTGTTTGAATATACTCATCCAAATTTCCCCATCAAACTGTAATTTTCAGCGAAGCGCTTTCCAAAAGCTCCTCGCATACGTCACCAAAAGAAAACCCGGAATAAGCCGCAGCCTTTGGAACGAGGCTAAGCTCGGTCATGCCAGGAATCGTATTTATCTCGAGGAAATATGCCTTGCCTTCCGTATCTATTATATAGTCGGCGCGCGCAGTACCGCGACATTCTATCGCCGAGTATATCTTCTCGCTCCAACCCTGTATCTGCTTCGCACATTCACGCGATATCCTCGCAGGAACTATGTACTCGGTCATGCCCTTTGTGTATTTTGAGGCAAAATCGTAAAATCCACATTTAGGTTCTATCTCGAGAGGTTCGAGCGCCTTCCCGTTCAAAACTCCCACGGTAACCTCAATTCCTTTCACATACGATTCTACCAATATTTTGTCGTCGGAAACAGAGGCCGTGCCTATCGCGCCTTTGAGCTCTTCATGCGAATTCACTATGGTGACATTTATGGTGGATCCCTCGCGCGACGGCTTTACTATTACTGGAAGAGGGATATTGAGCGAAGATACGAATTCGTCCAGGTCATCGTTTCCGGCCCTGAACAAAGCATGCCCCGGCGTTCTGATTCCGAGTCTCGATGCGAGCATGTTGCAAACATCCTTGTCCATTCCCACCGAAGAAGCCAACACTCCTCCGCCGGTGTAGGGAATCTTTAGCATCTCGAGAAGTCCCTGAACGGCACCATCTTCGCCGTACTTGCCATGAAGAGCTATCAGCACGGCGTCCGGCCTGATATTTCTCAGGGCATCGACCAGGTCGAAACCGTCAACTAGATCGAGTTCGGAAACATCGTATCCAATCCCCTTTAGGGAATTGGCTATCGCCGCGCCCGTCCTCAGAGATATCTCGCGCTCCCTGGAGATACCGCCCTTCAAGACGACTATTTTTTTATCTTTCCATCTTCGGCTGCTCATACTCTCTCCGTCATTCCACCTTTCCAAAAAGCCTTATCCTCGTCGCGAGGGCTATGCCGCTATCCTGTCTCACCCTGTCGCGGATCAGATTCATTATGACCCTGACATCCTTCGCGGTGGCGCCCCCCTCGTTTATTATCGAATTGGCGTCTATCGGCGACACCCTGGCTTTGCCTATCCTTACACCCCGCAGTCCCGAATCTTCCACAAGCTCCCTGGCAAGCATTCTGCCCTGATCCTCAAAAACATGGAATATGTACCCTGTAGAACCGGAAGCTACTTCTGCATGCCTCTTTTCTATCTCATCAACTCTTTTGGCTATCTCGGCGATATCCCCTTTGCTCATCTTGAATAGAACCTTCGTTATACATGATGTTGAAGGTATTTTCACTCTCAAATCGGAATCAGCCTGTTTGTTTTTTATCGTAAGCTCCCTCTGTTCCTTGTTGATGATCGTAGTTTCAACCACGCTCTTGGAAATCTTATCCCCGTTGGAGAGGCTGACGTCGCTTGAAACGCATCCGCCTACCGTTCCTTCGTAAAGCAACAGGTCTTCCAGACCGAAAAATCCTTTCTCCACGCAAAACCCAATCAACTTTCTGACGCTGGTCGCCGCCCCGGCTAAAATCAAAACTTCGTTCTCTGATTCAGAGACGAGCTCGACAGAGTCGAACTGTTCAGCAAGCCGAATCAAGAGGCCCGAGACTCCACTCTCCCTGACGATCGTCTTGCTGCAGCTTCCAATGAATGAATATTCGACATCGTTTTCAACCGCCCAGCGAATGACATCCTTGAGCGCGGCTGTATCGCATACCGAAACGAGGGCCTCTGCAATTCCCGATGCGGCCATGGAAACTTCCACGGACATGTCACGGTCGAAGATAACGTTTCCAGGCGTCAAAAGATCTTCCAGCTCCGCCCTTTTCTCGCGCGAAAGCCTTATCTCCTCTTCCGACTGCCTTTCAAATCTAGCCCTTAGCCTTGGGCTGAACGACGCAAGGTCAAGCTCCTCGTAAAGGCCTTCGCTGTCTGCGTCACATTCCCTGCTCCCAGAAAGAGTATCAAGTCCTCCTTCCTGCACCATGGGGATAGCGTCGCCAGAACCTCTTCCGTCGTCGGCGCAAACGCTATCATTTTCTTCGGATACCTCTTGCAAACGTCTTTCCATAGCTTCTCCCCTGTGTAGGATTTAATCGGTTTTTCTCCCGCTGAATAGACCTCCATTATTACCGCTGCGTCAGCGTCTCTAAGCACATCTATAAATTCTTCGTAATGATTCGAAAGTCGGGAAAACCTGTGTGGCTGCATAACAGCCACGATCCGCCTGCCCGGCCAGCCCTTCCTCGCAGCTGCTAGAGTCGCGCCTATCTCCACAGGATGATGAGCGTAGTCGTCCACAATTATAGGACCGTCTTTGCATAAAATTTCAAAGCGCCTCTTCACTCCGCTGAAACCTCCAAGCGCCGACTTGATCGCTTTAAATGGAATGTCCAGATATCTCGCCACAGCTATGGCAGCCAGTGAATTCATGACCTGGTGCTCACCGGTCATTCTCATCTTCACCCTTCCGAGCTTGCTCCCTCTACAACAGACGTTGAAAGTGACGCACTCTCCTGTCTGGGATATCTCATCTGCGGTGTAATCGGCATTCTTTCCGCCGTAAGTAATGCAGGTGCGCGTCACTTCGGAGAGCATCTTTCTGACGACAGGATGCGCAGTGCAGGCCACCACAGCTCCGTAGAAAGGAACTTTATTGGAAAATTCCACAAAGGCGCTCCTGAGATCATCGAAATCGTCGTAATTCTCCATATGCTCCGGATCGATGTTGGTCACAACTCCGATAGTGGGCGTGAGTTTCAGGAATGACCTGTCGGACTCGTCCGCTTCCGCAACCAGAAACTCCCCTCTTCCCAATTTGGCACTAGACCTGAAGCTCCTTACCTTCCCTCCTATTATTACCGTAGGATCGAACCCAGCCTTGCTAAGGATGTATGCAACGAGGGATGTCGTAGAGGTCTTTCCATGCGTGCCCGCGATGGCTACACTGTATTTCATCCGCATGAGCTCGGAAAGCATTTCGGCCCTTGGCACGACCACTATCCCTCTGGCCTTGGCCTCACGCACTTCAGCATTATCGGCGGATACGGCGGAGGAAACCACGACGACATGGGCGCCATCCACATTCTTTGTGCTATGCCCCCTGTATATCCGCGCACCAAGCCTCTTCAATCTCTTTGTTGTATCGCTCGGTTTAACATCGGAGCCGGTCACCCTATAGCCCAGGTTTATCAGAACCTCGGCTATTCCGCTCATTCCGATTCCGCCTATTCCGACGAAATGTATTTGCTGATATTTTCTAAACATCGTCAGTATCTCATTATCTCCAGTGATTTCTCCGCTATCCTTTGAGCCGCATTGCTAAACCCCAGCCTCTCTATTGCATCCCTCATTTCAATTAACTTCTCAGGCGTATTTACGAACTCCCTTATGATCATCGCAGCCTTGGCTCCCGAAAAATCGACATTGTCGACGAGCATTGCGCCGCCGCAATCGGAAAGAAGCTTCGCATTTGCCCTCTGGTGGTCATCCGCAGCAAATGGATAAGGCACCAGCACGGATGGAAGGGAAAGGGCCGCCAGCTCGGCAATTGTTCCGGCCCCGGAGCGCGCTATGACGAGGTCGGCCTTCGCATAACATTCCCATATTTTGTCAGTAAAGACGAAAGTCGATGCATCAATGCCGGCTGCTTTGTATTTATCTGCGAGTTCAATACTTGCCTTGGCGTTTCCAGTCTGATGTATGATTCGGATTCTACCGCTCACGTCCTTCATAAGAGGTATGGCTTCCATCATCGACTCATTCAATCGCATCGCCCCCTGCGAACCGCCAAATATGAACACGTTGAGTTTTCCATCTTCATTGAATGACATCCTCTTTGCAGCGATTACATCTCTTCTCACAGGTATCCCATATTTTATCGTCTTAGCATCGCTGAAATACGAGGAAGCCTGATTAAAACCCGTGAATATCAATCTGGCAAAACGCCCGAGTAGCCTGTTTGCCAACCCCGGAACGGCATTGGGCTCGACGAGCACTATTGGAATGCCAAAAACCCATGAAGCCAAGCCAACCGGCACCGAAGCATATCCGCCTATGCAAACCAATAGCGACGGCCTCTCGGAGAGCAGAAGCCTCATGGCGGAAACTATCGAAATGGGCAGATGTAAAAGCGTCATGAGCTTCGCCGCTGCACCGGCTCCCTTGAAACTCGAACTCTTCATTATAGATAGTTTCCATCCGAGCGCGGGAATAGTTTTTTCTTCTATTCCACGATCAGTGCCAACGAAGCTGATCGATATCTCAGGAAGGCATAGCTTCATGCCCTCTGCAATAGCTACAGCCGGAAATATATGCCCGCCTGTGCCGCCAGCCGCTATCATGACGCTGTTTTTGCCAGTCTTAATCTTCACAAAGTCCCCTGCACTCTTTTATATGTCGATATATTGAGCAATATCCCAACCGCCGCGAGAGATACTACGAGCGATGACCCTCCATAGCTTACGAAGGGAAGGGTCAGCCCTTTGGTAGGGAGAAGTCCCATCACGACGCCCATGTTCAAAAGAGCCTCCATCCCTATTAGCAGCGTACATCCAACGGCGATATATCTGCCGAAAAGATCGGGCGCGTTTAAGGATATCCTCAGGCCTCTGTAACAAAAGAAGCAGAAGAGTGCTATCACCACCGAAATTCCGAGTATGCCGAGTTCTTCACCTATCACTGAAAATATAAAATCCGTATGAGCCTCGGGGAGATAAAAGAGCTTCTGCTGGCCCTGACCAAGTCCCTTGCCCAGCCAGCCTCCCTGATTGAAAGCGACAAAAGACTGGATGATCTGAAAGCCGGACCCATATTGATCGCTCCATGGATTCATGAATGATAGTATGCGTTGTTTTCTGTAATCCGATCCTGAAACCAGCATGAAGATAAGCGGCAGCATAGCCACAAACATACCCACCAGATATTTCACTTTCACCCCGGCAACGAACATCATGAACCATGTTATTATGGCTATCGTCATCGCTGATCCAAAATCCTTCTGCATCAGTACGAAGGCCGCGACCACGCCCATGAATACGATATGAGGCAAAAAACCCACGGCAAAGCTGGATATTTTTTTACTCTTTTTCTCCAGAGAATACGCCAGGAAGATTATCATGGCCACTTTTGCAGCTTCCGACGGTTGAAATCTTATTCCGGCCAGGTTTATCCATCTTGTCGCTCCGCCTATCGTTTTTCCAACTCCCGGGATGAATACGGATCCAACGAGCAGTATAGCTACTAACAATATCGGATACACTACACGCCTGTAGTGAACATAGGATATCTTCATCGTAGCGGCCATCGCAGCAAAGCCGAGCGAGGCGAAGAGCAGCGATCTTTTAAGATAGTAATAGCTATCGCTGTAGGTGTCTTCGGAAAGAACGGCACTGGCGCTGTAATTCATAGTGATTCCTATTCCAACCAGGAATATCACACAGAAAAGCAGCGCTGAATCCATATGGACTCTTTGGTAATCAGACCTTACGTCGTTCACGCTCCAGCTCTCCTTTGTCCTATTTCTCGTCTGCTAGTTCCATAACGCACTTCGCGAACTGCTCACCGCGATCCGCGTAGTTCCTAAACATATCAAAACTGGCGCAAGCCGGAGACAGCAAAACAACGTCTCCAGGTTCGGCCACTGATGCGGCAATCAAAACCGCCTCGCGCATCGATGAAGCCCTTGTGATATCCGCAATACCTTCGAAGATCCTCGACATCTCTTCACAGGATTCCCCTATGAGGACGAGTTTTTTCACCTTCTCTTCCACAAGCGAAGAGAGAGGGGAAAAATCCACACCTTTAGAGATCCCTCCTGCTATAAGTATTATGGGAGCATCCAGCGAACTTATCGCTTTCGCAACAGCCCCTATGTTGGTGCCTTTCGAGTCGTTGAAATACCTGACTCCGTCGAAATCGCGCACGAGTTCCATCCTGTGAGGAAGGCCTTTGAAGCTCTTAAGCCCTTCGAGAAGCAAGTCGCTATCGGCGCCAAGAAGCTCGCACACAGTAAGCGCGGCGAGCATATTTTCCCTGTTATGAACCCCTTCGAGAGAGATCCCCTCCAAGGAATACTTTCTGGTGATTCCCCCTCCGGATGAAACCATCAGGGCTTCTCCGTCAAACCATGATGCGGCCGAACCTGATTTCAGATGTGATCCGCCCTCGGCATCGAATGGGATGAGCGAGCAGGTGGCGCCACGAACGATCCTGGATACGAGAGCGTCGCGCACGTTGTATATCCCAAATCCATCGGCCACTGTTCTCTTTACCAGAGTCCCTTTGCACTCAGCGTATTCCTCGAAAGAGGCATGTCTGTCGAGATGATCCGGAGTTATATTGAGAAGCACAGATATTTTAGGGGCAAGCGACGGCGTCGTCTCTATCTGAAAACTCGAAACCTCCAGTATGACGGCGTCGGACCTGTTGGCGTCATCCACCAAATCCAGGATTGGAGTGCCGATATTGCCAGCAACTACCCTGCGAATTCCGGAATTTTCAAGCAAATGCCCGATCAGTGAGGTCGTCGTCGTCTTTCCGTTGGTGCCCGTAACAGCGACTATCGGTCTGTCTATCCTACCGACCGCAAGCTCCATCTCTCCCACGACAGCCCCGCCTCGCCTGCAAATATCTTCGAGACCCTCAAGGCTAGGTGAAACCCCGGGGCTTATTACTGCCATGTCAGAGGAAGATATTACAGCGGGATCATTTCCGCCAAATCTGAGAGAGACACCGACATCCTTCAGAGAGAGAATTGCATTTTCCATCTCCGCCTGGGGTTTGCTGTCCAGGGCAGTTACCACTGCCCCTTCGCGCGCGAGAAAACGCGCGGCAGCGATCCCGGATTTTCCGAGGCCCACGACGACAATTTTTTTACCCCTGAAGTTCATCCGCACCCTTTTAAAATCACCTTATTTTGAGCGTGGCCAAACTGACCAGCGCCAATATTATCGATATTATCCAAAACCTGACTATCACCTTCGACTCGGACCACCCCTTGAGTTCAAAATGGTGGTGAATCGGAGCCATTCTGAAAATCCTTCTTCCTGTGAGTTTGAACGATATCACCTGAGTTATGACCGATATCGTTTCCAGGACGAAGATTCCGCCTATCACTATCAGTAGAATTTCATTTTTGGTGACCACGGCTACGTATCCAAGCAGGGCGCCCATCGGGATGGAGCCTACATCCCCCATAAATATTGAAGCAGGGTGTGCGTTGAACCACAGAAACCCTATACACGCTCCGACGCACGCGCCACATAGCACCGAAAGTTCTCCGCTTCCGGGCACGAACTGGACTGTCAGATATCTGGCGATCGCGGCATGCCCTGCGACGTAAGCCAAAACTGCATAGGCCAAAAACGCAACCATAGCCGGGACGCTTACGAGCCCATCGAGACCATCCGTAAGGTTCACGGCGTTTGATGCTCCCACAATGACGAGGGCCGCGAACGGAATGTAGAACCATCCCAGATCGGGCTGGAGTCCTTTGAAAAATGGTACCACTAAATTTCTATCCATCCCCATAACATCGAAAAGAACCATGACGGCAAAGGTGGCAAAAATTAGCTGAAGCGGAAATTTCCATCTGGCACGAAGCCCCTTGGCATCCCTAAGTATCACCTTCCTGTAGTCGTCTATAAAACCTATCACACCGAATATTATGATTATGGCCGAAGCGAGAATAATGAAGGGATCTAAAAATTTGGACCACAGCAGTATCGAGGCAAAAACCGATATCCATATCAGTATGCCTCCCATCGTAGGCGTTCCCCTTTTGTCCATATGGGTAACTGGACCGTCGTCCCTGACGGTCTGCCAAAACTGCTTTTTGGCGAGAAAGCGAATGAACGGCTTCCCGAAAACGAAGTAGATAAACATCGCCGTAAACGCGGCCATCAACGTCCTGAAGGTGATATACCTTATGACGTTAAAACCTACGAACCTGTCGTACAGCGGATATAAAAGATAATATAGCATCCCCTGCCGCTCCTCATCCCATTCCTATGGAATGTTTCAAAGACTCTACGACTTTCTCCATCTTCATTCCCCGCGAGCCCTTTACCAATACGACATCGCCCGCCTTTAGGATATCTTCCAAATCCCCTGCAATTTTGCCGATATCATCAAAGACGGTTATATCCGACTGGGACATCCCGGCCTCAGACGCCCCAGCCTTGATGGCGCTCGAGAAATTTCCGACGACATAGATCATGTCAACGCCTAGCCGCACGGCATCGCTGCCCAACTGCTCATGCAGAGACTCGGACTCGCTTCCCAGTTCGAGCATGTCGCCAAGCACGGCTATGAATTTTCCTGTCCTCTTGGCCGACCCCACAGTCCTGAAAGCCGCCCGCATCGATTCCGGATTGGCATTGTACGAATCATTTACAACCCTGACTCCGTTTGCCAGTTGCACCTGTTCGAATCGCATCGCCATCGGGGTAAAATTTGAAAGTCTGTGAGTAGCTTCTTCAGGGTCGACTCCAAGAGCGATCCCGACTGATATCGCAGCCATTGCATTCATGAGATTATGTGTGCCTGGAACCGGAAGCGCTAGCTTTAGCTCCTTTCCCATAACCGAGATAGAAAGCTCCATCGAATCGAGCCCGTCCGTGTCCATGCTCAAAAACCTCACATCGGAATTATTTCTCATCCCGAAAGTTATGCGAGGCCCCCTGTGACCTTCGGCGAGTTTTCTTACCCACGGATCTTCGTTGTTAACTATTATCGTCCCTTCATTTCCCATTTTTTCGAAAAGCTCGCCTTTGGCATGAGCTACCGCATCAACGCTGTGCAGTTTTGCAAGATGGGCGGCTGTGACATTGGTTATGAGCCCAATTCCAGGTCTGGCTATATCGGCGAGCCTCGCAATCTCGCCGGGAGCATTCATCCCCATCTCCAATATCGCAGCCACGTGCGAACCGCCGAGCCTGAAAACCGTCAGGGGAAGTCCTATCAGGTTGTTGAAATTCCCCTCCGTCTTGAGTACATCCCCCAAAGTCGAAAGGATCGAGAAGGCCATCTCCTTGGTGGTGGATTTTCCGTTGCTTCCGGTTATAGCTATGACGGGAATCAAAAATTTAGACCTCCACCATAACGCTATATCGCCAAGCGCTTTTTCAGTGTCCTCAACTTCTACTACGTGGCATCCCTTCGGAGCCGGGAATCCCCTCTTGACCAAAAATGATGACACTCCCATCTCGATCGCCGAAGGAATGAAATCGTGACCATCGAAATGGGCCCCTTTTATCGCTACAAAAAGCTCAGAGCGATTCGCCTTGCGCGAATCTATTCCAATTCCTACGCAGAGGTGTTCACCTCTGCCCCCGATCACGGTACCGTTTGTAGCTCGAGCTATTTCGTCCATCTTAAATTTCATATTGAAAGAATTTCCTCCAGAACTTCTCTGTCATCAAAATGCCTCTTTTGATCTCCTATGATCTGATAATCCTCATGTCCTTTGCCAGCCACCACCAGAATATCACCACTCCTGGCGATCGCTGCAGCCTTGGCTATTGCCTCCCTGCGATCCTCAATGATCAGATATCCATTCTCGCCGGAGAACTCGGAGGCTGAAGATGAAAGCCCCGGCAAAATATCTTCTATTATTTTTTCAGGATTTTCCGTCCTGGGATTGTCGCTGGTAACTATCGCCACATCAGAAAGGGAACCGGCGGCCTTGCCCATCATGGGCCTCTTTTTATAATCTCTGTCCCCTCCGCAGCCGAATACCGATATAAGTCTACCTCCCTCCCTCAGCATAGCCCTTGCATTTTTAAGAACGTTTTCTAGCGCATCAGGCGTATGCGCATAATCCACGATGGCCAGTATTCCTCTTCTGTTTGGAACGTTCTCGAACCTCCCCGGAACTGTGGAAAGGGATTCAACTCCAGCCGCAATAGCGCTCAAGTCTATTTCCAACCCCGAAGCCGCCGAGACAGCGGCGAGGATATTCTCGGCGTTGAATCTTCCGCACAGCCTTGAACGGCAATCGAAGTTTCCTTGAGGAGTGATAACTTTCATCTCTATGCCGTCAGAATTAAACTTCAGCTTATCGCACGTGATGTCCATCCCGCTTCCCATTCCGTATTTGAGAACCGGAGTCGCGCATTTTTTAACCATTCTTCGTCCATATTCATCATCGCAATTTATCGCCGCAAACGCGCTTTTCTTTCCCTCTGTCTCGAGGAGCCTGGCAAAAAGTACGGCCTTGGCTTCAAAATACTCCTCTATCCCTTTGTGATAATCGAGATGTTCAGGAGTCAAATTCGTGAAAACGGCGGCGTCGAAACCTGTACACTCGGCTCGTTTCTGGGAAAGAGCGTGAGAGCTCACCTCCATGGCACAGGCGTCTATGCCGATCATGCGCATATCTCTCAGCATCTTTTGAAGATCTGCCGATTCCGGCGTCGTGTGGCGTGCCTCGAACCGCGATCCCCCGTACCTGTATTCTATACTTCCTATCACACCGGGATTCATACCATTCGAAAGAAATATGGATTCCAAAAGATATGTGGTGGTCGTCTTCCCGTTTGTGCCAGTAACTCCAACGAGCTTCATTTCGGAACTGGGATTGCCATAGAACGAGCATGATATTCTGGCCATGGCCTCCCGCGCATCACTGACAACTATTTTAACCGCGTTGCCGCAGTTGCAATCCGCTCTTTCAGTCACCACTGCCGCAGCCCCTCTTGCCAATGCATCGGATACAAATTTGTTTCCGTCGGTATTGGCGCCTCTCAGCGCGACAAAACAAAACCCCTTAGAAACGTCGGATGAGGAATATGCCACTCCCTTTATCTCGACATCGCGGCTCCCCGTTGTCGAAATAACATTCACTCCGGAAATGATATCCTTCAGCATCATAATATAAATCCTGCCGATCACATGAGCGGTTTGAAAACCACCTTGCATAAAGAGTTCGCGGAAACCACCGCTCCTGGCGGTATCGACTGCTGAACAGCTATTCCTGACCCCTCGAATTTCCAGTTTATCTCGGTATCGCCGGATGCCTCCAAAACGCCCCTCATGGTGAGCCCGTTGAGATCCGGCATGCGCCAAACCTTCGCCCTTTTGCTGTCTCCATCGGAATCGTCGCTTTCCACTTCCTGAAATTTGACATCATCCGCCGAGCGCAGCTGCGCGATGTCGCCCTGACCATCAGCTGGAGGAAGCTGCTTCAAAATGCTGTCAGCAACAATGGCAGGGGATCCTTTGACCTTCAGATAATGAAGGGTTGACTCGGCTATTTCCCTGAAA
>JAAZCA010000008.1 GCA_012513515.1 Myxococcales bacterium
AGAAGCTAGAAGCGAGAGGCTAGAAGCTAGAAAAACCTCGCCTGTAGAAATCTCGCTTCTCACTTCTAGATTCTAGCTTCTTGATGTTTTGGTCGATGGTCAATCGTCCATGGTCAAAGTTATTGTTACTGCTAGCTTTTCAGAGGCTCCACTATTTAAAGGGTTTTTTGGAGGTTGGTATCCCTTTAAGCTCTAAGAGTTCACCGAGTGTGTCGTCCCCTGTAATTATCCATCTTTCATAAATTCTCATGAGGTCGACATCGCTTCTGGCGTTGTTCCAAGGAGCTATGGAGGATATCACATCGACAAACTGTTCGAACTTTTTTGCCAATTCCAAATATAGATCGGAAAACGCCCCACAATCTTTATGTATTTTAGCCAAGGCCCCGTAGGCCGATTCGCCGATTCCTATGTAGTATGAGATGTCCATCAGGCCGCTATGGATGTTATCCCCGAAGAAACCGGAGACGACAAGCGCTTTATCGCCGACCTGTCTCAGGCATTTTACGCGCATAGCCGATCCGCCTGTTAGGGCCTCTAAAAGCATTATGGAAAGGGGTTTTTCGACGGCGTCATCCCCCTTGAACATCACGAGCCCTTCCGCGTTGTGGAATTCCTGGAGAAGATTGACGATATAAAATTCCACGATGTCATCGGTGTGAACATGCATCTTCTCAAAGGCGTGCCTGACATCTTCGTGCAAGACCTGCGCGAGCTTATCGCCGTGTATTATGGTCGTTTGGCCCATATCCCCTCACCGGAAGCCCAATTTTGCAATTATCATACCAGAAAAACAGATTTTTATGAATACTTACGGGTAGATACCTCTTTTTGCAGGGTTCAGATATTGCCGTGCATATGGGTGGCCTCTTTCTCCGCGATCTCCTGCGGGAGCTCTAAAGTGGGTTTAAAGAGGTTTTTGGAGACCCTCTTCATTAGGATCGTCCCCACTATCGCCTTTATTACGTAGTTTGTGGCCATCCAGAGGATGGTGATCGCGAAGAGCATTTCCCTTGGAGATATCCTGCCGCTTTCGAATAGGGGGCTCGTTATATATGGGCTTAGAAGTTCGACCATCGCCGCATTTGTAGTGCCAAGCCCCCCGGGAGTTATGGGCAGCGTCCCTATCATGAAGACGACCGGAACATTTCCGAGTATTCTGATGATGGGGCATGATACGTCGAAAGTCTGGAGGACGATGTACATATAAAATATTATAGCCATGTGTATCGGAGCGCGTGTGATAGCTATTCTCACATAGTCGGATATCCCAGCTTGGCTGAAGATCTGAAATATATCTCGCTCCTTTATCTTGCGAAGTACGGAGCGTATGAACCCATGGCCATCTATCTTCTTAGGCATCATTTTCCAGAACATCATCCAGATCGCGGCGCCTGAGTAAGTAATCAGCGCCACTATTTGTATGGTGCGCTTCAGATCGATCCCGCCGATATTGTAGTCTTGCAGGGATGAGCCGATGAATGCCAGCGTTATGATCCAAAGGAGATCCACGAATACGATGAACAGGAATATTCCCAACGCTCGGAATATAGGGGTGTTGTATTTTCTTCTCAGATAATAGGCGAACGCGGCCTGGCTGGCCGGATAGTTTACTATCATCACCAGGTATGTGACGCCGCGCCCGAGCAGCAATCCGCCAAGGGTCGCTGCATAACCGAATCTCTTCATGAGATCTTTAATGCTCCAGGCGTCGAGGAAATAGAGGAGGAAAAAGTAGATTAGAGAAAAAGAGAGAAAGGCGGGGATGTTCACGTAGGCGAGCGATTCCCAAACTTTTTTAGGCGGGTACTGCCAAAAGAGGTAGAAGAATATCGCTGCGGCTATCATCCAAGGGACTAAGTGTTTGATATTATGATATATTTTCTTCATGAGAATTTAGGCAACTTTTCGCTCCAGCGTTCGATAAGAGGCGTGAGGGTAGGTAACAACTTCTTTACTGTCAATACGCTTTAAGTTTCAGGTATTGGCGGGGTAAGGGGGAAGAGTAGCTCCGCCACCTTTAGTCCCCCATCTCTTTCCCCTATTTCGAGCCCGTGAGATCGAAGGATCTCGCGGGCTCTTTTATTTCTCATTCTTGTAGCCGATGCAGACTATGTATCTTTCGGATGATGTTTTTCTCGTCGCTTCGGGTACGACCACCCTGACTGTTTTAAAATTCATTTTCAGTTTTTTGACGAAGCCTTCAAATTCATCGCCGGGAAATATTTTAGCCAAAAAATTCCCATCCTGTTTTAGAAGATGCGCGCATGATTCGAATGCCAGGTTTGCAAGTTCGTACGATCTGTATGCGTCGGCAAAGGCCACTCCTGAAATATTAGGGGCCATGTCGCTTACGACCGCGTCCGCTTTGTCACCGCTCTTGGCCAAAATTTCCATGAGAAGTTTTTTCTCAGCGATGTCGCCGAGGAAAAATGTGCAATTTTTAGGAACCTGGATTTTTAGAGGGAGTATGTCGATGCCCACTACTTTCCCCTTCGGGCCTACCATCGCGGAGAGTTCCTGCATCCATCCGCCGGGCGCACTTCCCAGCTCGATGACGGTGCCGCCCTTGCGCATCAGGGCGAATCGCTTCTGCAGCTCGAAAAGCTTGTAGGCGGCACGAGAGGCTTTTCCTTCGCGTTTGGCCTTTTTGTAGAAGTGGTCTTTTCTCTCGTATCCCATTTCGATGTTGTTTTCTGACCCATACAGAAAAGCCCCTCGATCGAGGGGCTTTAAAATAATCGAGTCTTCTTTTAGATCCGCTTTATCTCGCTTTTTACCAGTTTTTCGGCAACCAGCCAGTCGCTGATATGATCTCCAGGCTTGCCGGATCTCTTGAGGTAGATTTCATAGGCCTTTCGCTGGATCATCTCGTTGATCTGTTCAGCGCTGTAAAATTTGGCCTCTTTTTTCGGCGGCTGTTTTTTTGTTGTTTTGGAAACCGCCTTCTCCCTGTTTTTTTTCAATACCAGTTTCTTCAGCATAAATACCTCCGTTGGTTCCCGGATTTTATATACCGATATAGGTTATATAAACAACAAAAATCTTTTGAAAATACGCCTGAAATGTGGTTTTCTGCAAATTTTTCAGCCGGAATGAAGGAAATATTTTTACGAGTCGAAAATGCTGCAATTTTGGCCCTATTTTGTTTGCTAATTAGGGGGGGTGAATGTAGATTCCACGATGCTTTCTCGTGGTTTGCAGACTGAAAGGAGGTATTAGGTGGGGGGGAATCTGAATCGTATTTTATCTAACAGAGAGTGGATACTTACGAACGGACTCGGTGGTTATGCGCTAGGTTTTGGCGATCTGATCAATAAACGAAAATATAATGGCCTGCTGATCTCTTCGGATGCTAAATTCAGAAGAAACCATCTTGTATCCTCGATCGAAGAGAAAGTTACCTCAGGCGAAGCCTCTTTTTTTCTTGATGCCACCCACTACAGCAATTGCGTTTATCCGAACGGCAATAACCACATACTAAAGAGCTGGCTGAGGCCCCACTTGTCGGTTTTCTACTCTGCATTGCCGCCCGATCCGAAGGTGCTGATACTGAAAGATGTTATGATGCCGATCGGGGTCAATGCCGTGATAGTAAGATATTCGAATATGGGAAGCTCGGACTTATTCCTTACGCTGAGGCCCAAGCTCTCTCTCAGGGACCACCATTTCATTAATTCACCGGGCAGTCTGTCGAATACCGGTTTTATCAAAAACTACTCCGAAAATAGGGTTGAAATTCGCAGGGAGGATAATGGAATCGGCGTCAACGTATTCTGGTCGGACGGCGAGGTCGTAGATGAACACATAATCTACGGGTCGGTGTACTATCCGACAGAGGCCGCTAGGGGATACGATTCCGTCGAGGATCTCGTTTCACCATTTCGCCTCGAAATTTCACTCAAGCGCGGCGAGGAGAGGTATATCATATTTTCGGCGGATGAAGTTGTGGATCCTAAAAAACTCTACAAGGACGCTGTCCAGAGATATGAAAAGATGCCGATCTCCGAGGACCATCCAAGGAAGGTGAAATCCTCCTCGGTTTCGAGGTTCAAGCATGAGGGGCTTGAATTCAGTCATGCCGATTATTTGAAACTTCTCGATGCGATATGCCGCGATTTCATAGTTGGTGAGCGCGATGTGATAGCCGGCTATCCATGGTTTGGTCCATGGGGGAGGGATACCCTCATTTCGATGGAAGGCTTCGGAAGGCTCAAAGGGGGGAACGAACTCGCCAGGAAGATTCTACTTTCATACTGCGATGGAATCAGGGGCGCGATGATACCCAATACGTTTGGGGAAGGAGGGGAAGGGCTTAACTACGACACAGTTGATGCCCCTCTCTGGTTTGTCCTTCGCGCCTATCAGTTTGCCTCGAAGGAAGAAGTCGTTTTTCAAAAAGCCGTCCAGATAGTTTTGAACTTTATTTACGACACATCGCTACCATTTTTTATGGACACCGACGGGCTTGTAGAGATCAGGCAAGGGCCTTACGCTATGACATGGATGGATGCCAAGGTGTATGGAAACCCGGTAACTCCCAGAAATGGGAAACCGGTTGAGATAAATGCCCTCTGGTATAACGCCCTTTGTTCGCTGATCGAGATGATGAAATCGAGATCGATGAAATCTGTTTCCTGCGACGGATATTCCGCTGATGAAGAGGTACTAGTACTTCTCAAAGACAAGATAGCTGCTTCAATGCAGGGCTTTGTCTGTGGAGATTATCTCGCAGATAGGCTCGAATGCGGAGCGCAAATTTCAGAGATCAGGCCTAACGCAATGATCGCCCTTGGCCTTCCATTCGATTTCGTCAGCAAGGACGTAATAAAGTCGGCGTGGAAGGTAGCTGGCAGAGAGCTCTTAACGGCTTATGGGTTGAGAAGCCTTTCTCCCGAGCATCCCTCTTTCAAGGGGAAATACATAGGAAATCAGAAACAGCGCGACCTTGTATACCATCAGGGTACCGTATGGACCTTCCCTCTCGTTTATTTTGCGAAGGCGGCGGTGAAGGCCAATGATGGAGATATGAGCGGGGAAGATCTCTGCAGAGAGCTCTCATCGTATGTGTGGCATTTACGCAGGGGGATCATGAAAGGTGAATTTTCTTCCGTGGCTGAGGTCTGGGACGGTCTTGATCCGTATTTCCCCAAGGGATGCCCGGCTCAGGCTTGGAGCGCTTTTGCACTTTTGGAAATAGAAGGCATAATGCAGGATTTGGAGTGTTCGAAATGAAAGTTTTAATGATCACGTGGGAATTTCCCCCTTTCATAGCCGGGGGGCTCGGCATGGCGTGTTATGGCATCGCCAAATCGCTTCTTTCGGAAGGTGTGGAGATAGACCTGATTTTGCCTACTAAGGAGGAGGTTTACTTCCCTCTTCGCAAGCCTGACGATGCGGATCTTCTCCCTCTGGAGTTTCTCGACCCTGCCAGAAAAAAGCAGCTCAAGATCGAAAGCTACGCGAGTCTTTCCGAGAAGCTCAAGCTGGTGGGCGTTTCTGCCTATCCGGAATCGTATCTCACTCCGGGTTTTGATTTTGAAAGCTTCATAGAGTATGTTTGGAGCATGAACTTCAGGATGGAGCGCTCCGAAGTGGACAGGCTGCGAGCCCATCTTCGCGGTGACGAGCCGATATTCCGAAAAGTGCAGGAGCTGGCCTTTCGTGTGCTGAGCCATGTTCAGAAGATGTCTTTCGATGTGATACATGCCCACGACTGGCTTACATATCCCGCGGGAATAGCAGCTAAGGGACTTACAGGGAAGCCTTTGGTTTCGCATATACACGCGACGGAGTTCGACAGGGCAGGAGGGGTTGGCGACGACAGAATACACAATATAGAATATCAGGGTCTGAATGCGGCTGATCGCGTAGTTTCGGTTTCGCAATATACCGCGAGCATGATCATGAACCGCTACAGGATCGACAACAGGAAAATCAGAGTCGTAAGGAACGCCTATTCGGTTTCCCAGAATGTCGAGAATGAAAAAAAACGCCTCTTCAAGGATCCGCTGGTCCTCTTCCTCGGGAGAATAACCCTTCAGAAAGGCCCCGACTATTTTGTAGAAGTCGCCGAGCGCGTTTTGAAGCGATTCCCAAAGGTTCGGTTCATAATGGCAGGTACCGGAGATATGTTTTCCAGGATGCTGAAGAGAAGCGCGGTCAAAAGGCTTGGCGACCGTTTTCTTTTCTCCGGTTTTCTAAACAGGGATCAGGTCGAAAGAATTCTCTCGGCCACGGACATGTTCGTCATGCCCTCTGTCTCAGAGCCATTTGGAATAGTTCCGCTGGAGGCGATGGCTTTTGGTTCGCTTGCAATACTTTCAAAGCAGTCTGGCGTTTCGGAAGTGGTGGAGAACGCCTTCAAGGTGGATTTTTGGGACGTCGATAAGACCGCGGATATAATTGTGAGGATGCTCGAAAATCCTAACGAGATGAGAAGAATAGCTATGGCCGGAAAGGAAGAGGTTCTGGCTATCGGTTGGAAAAAGGCGGCGCAGGAGCTTGTGAGCGTCTATAGGGAATTCTAATGCAGCACATAGTATTCTATTTTCAAGTTCATCAGCCCTACAGGCTGAAACACCTCGGGGTTCTGGATATAGGGTCCGGCCAGGATGTTTTCGATGAGGAGCTAAACGCCGCCACCGTTCGCAAGGTTGGTGACAAGTGCTATCTTCCTGCAAACAAAGTTCTGGCGGAGCTTATCGACCGCTACGAAGGTAAATTCAAAGTTTCCTTCTCGATAACGGGAGTTGTGATTGAGCAGTTTAAAAAATACTATCCAGAGGTCCTGGATTCTTTCAAAGCGCTGGCCAGAACCGGCTGCGTCGAATTTCTTGGCGAGACCTACTATCACTCGTTGGCCTTTCTTTTCGACAAGATGGAATTTATCGATCAAATTCGTATGCACAGAAAGCTTATGCAGGATGAATTCGGTTACACCCCCATCGTTTTTAGGAATACGGAGTTGATCTATCAGGATGTTCTTTCCGACCTTATATACGAGGAGGCTGGCTTCAAGGTTATACTCGCCGAAGGCGCCGAAAAGATACTCGATTGGAGGTCGCCGCTTTATCCATACAAGACTTACAATGGGAATATGTTTCTTCTTTTGAAGTACTACAGCCTTGCTGATGATATCGCCTTCAGGTTTTCAAACAGGGGATGGTCTGAATTTCCGTTGACGGCCGAAAAGTTCGCCGGTTGGCTTTCCAACGTAGGACTTACGGAAGAAAGCGGAAGAGATCTCTTTGTAAATCTTTTTATGGATTATGAAACCTTCGGAGAACATCAGTGGGAAGAAACAGGGATTTTCGAGTTTATGAGGCATCTCCCGGAACAGATTTTTAGAAGTCCGCACATGTCATTTGCATGGCCTTCCGATGTGATAGACTGCGTCAAATATCCCCCTGAAAAACTCTTTTTCAGGCAGCCCGTTTCCTGGGCCGATACCGAGAGGGACCTTTCCGCATGGCTGGAAAATGACTATCAGGAGAATGCCGCATCCGCACTTTATCGTCTGATGAACGAGATCAAGTCCGGAGGAAGATGGGACCTGATCGAAGAAGCCAGGAAGCTTTCAACTTCAGATCATTTCTACTACATGTGCACCAAATATTTTCAGGACGGCGATGTTCACAAGTATTTTTCGCCTTATCAATCTCCGGAACAGGCATATATATTCTACATGAATGCTCTAGCCAACTTGAGCAACAAACTTTAGGTTATAGGGAGGATTACAAATGGATGTAAGAAAATTTTTCATCAAGCCGCAGATACCCGAAAGATTGAAACCTCTTGAGGCTTTGGCTCACAATATATGGGCTTTTTGGGACAAGGATGCGGAGAAGCTTTTTCATCGACTGGACCCGCAACTTTACAGGAAGGTCGCGCATAACCCGGTCGAATTTTTGTACAGGCTGGACGAAGAGAAGATACTCGCGGCGGCAAAGGACAGGGGATTCCTTTACGAGCTTGGGAGAGTAAGTGAAAAATTTAAAAATTATCTCGAGTTCGATGGGACGTATGTGAAGGATGGTGTGGAAAAAACATTTTCTCCCGATGATATCGTGCTTTACAGTTGCATGGAATACGGGCTGCATGAATCGCTGGCCTTTTATTCCGGCGGTCTTGCGGTGCTTGCTGGAGATCATCTTAAGGCCGCGTCTGATGTTGGAATTCCAATGATAGGTTTCGGGCTTCTTTACAAAAGGGGATATTTCTCCCAACGCATCAGCTCTGACGGGATGCAGATAGAAGAATTCAAACAGAACAACTGGCACTTGGCTCCTGTCAACGAGGTGGTCGGGGCCGACGGAGCTCCGGTTTACATCGAGATTCCGCTTAAAAATGAGAAGGTGATCGCGAAGCTGTGGAAGATAGAGGTTGGCAAAACCATTCTCTACCTTATCGATACGAATATTCATCAGAATCCGGAGAGATTCAGAAAGATCACCGATCTTCTCTATGATTCGGACAGAGTCGTCAGGTTGCAGCAGGAGCTGATACTCGGTCGCGGCTGTATAATAGCCCTGCGGGCGATGGGTATTAAACCAACTGTCTATCATATCAACGAGGGGCACACGGCGTTTTCGGTAGTGGAAAGAATTCTCTGGATGATGAGGGAAGAGCGTCGTTCTTTTGAGGAAGCCAAGGCGATAGTTCGTTCCAGCACGGTCTTTACTACGCATACTCCGGTCATCGAGGGGAACGAACATTTCGACGAGGCTCTTATAAGGGAATACTTCATCGACGAGGTAAAAGAACTCGGCATAGACATAAACTCATTCCTGGCCTTTGGCAGGATAGCTTCCGACAGGACGTTCTGGCTTCCGGCTTTTGCTATCAGGTTTTCTAGGCTTTCGAACGGAGTTTCCAAGTTGCACGGTGAGGTTTCTCGAAAGATGTGGCGCTCGATATTTCCTAATCTGCATGAACGTGAACTTCCGATAAAGAGTGTAACGAATGGGGTGCATCTGCAGAGCTGGCTGAGTTTGCAGATGACAGAAATCTTCGACCGGTACATAGGGCCGGACTATCTGCATAAGGCGGAAGCCCTTGATGTCTGGGAAAAGGTGGAAGACATCCCGGATGGCGAGATATGGAACGCTCACTGTAGAAGGAAGGATCAGGTTGTATCCTTCATTCGCAGGCGCGTGGGCAATATGATGCAACACCGCGGATACGGTAAAAACAAAATCAAGGATATCGAACAGGTCCTGAATCCCTCTACGCTCACAATAGGATTTGCAAGAAGATTTGCTCCCTATAAGAGAGCCAATCTCGTTTTGACAGACCCTGAACGATTTGCCGCAATAATCAAAAACAGGGAGAGGCCCGTTCAAATAATATTTGCCGGCAAAGCCCATCCGGCCGACGATGCAGGCAAAAGAATAATAAAACAGCTTTTTGATTTTATCTATGACTACAAGCTGGAGAATCACGTCGTTTTTATCGAGGACTACGATATCAACATAGCCAGACATCTCGTTCAGGGTGTCGATGTATGGCTCAACACTCCAACCAAGCCGATGGAAGCGAGCGGTACTTCCGGCATGAAAGCCGCCATCAACGGAGCGTTGAATCTCAGCGTGCCAGATGGGTGGTGGCCTGAGGCATATGACGGGGAGAACGGGTGGGAGATATCGGCAGGTGACAACATAGAGGATCCCGGTCTTGCCAGGATGGCGGAGTCGAATCAGATCTACGAATTGCTCGAGAATGAAATAACCGAGATGTTCTATGACAGGCGCGAGGGCGGACATCCGAAGGAATGGGTCGAAATGATGAAGCGCTCCATCATAGCTGCTTGCAGCAGGTTTAATATGCACAGACCGCTTCGCGAATACCTCTATGATTACTATATGCCACAGGCGGAGCTGACCAGCAAGATAACGGCTAACGATGGCGAAATGCTCAAGCGGCTTATAGCGCACAGGGAAGTAATCAATTCCATATGGTCCAGAATCTATCTCAGGGATTACTTCACAAGCATAGATGGGAAGATGCCAACTTCGGGGGATAATGTTGAAATAGAGGCCTATGTTTACGTCGATGATGTTGATACCGAACTTATAGGCGTTGAAGCGTTCTACTGCTTTGGAGATGAGCCGGATGAGTGGAGCACTTCGCCTCTCAAATTTGTCGAAAAATACAATGACAAAGTGGCTAGGTATTCCGGTTCGGTGATGCTCGATGGAAACGGCACGCAGGAAATCAGCGTCAGAATAGTTCCGGCGGATCGCGATTTCAGAGCTTTCTATCCTGAATACGTCAAGTGGAAGCCATAAAATGACGCCATCCTCGTTCGACGCCGGTCGAGGATGGCGTATATTTTTCTAAGACCGTTTTTACGGCAGGTTTGCTATCAGCCTCGCTGCCACGTTGTCCCAAGATAGTCCTTCAGATGCTTTTTGAATTTCCTTGAACTTTGTTCTTCTCGCCGCATCATCCTTTGGCAGTTGTGCGATTAGGCTCTTGGAGGCGTCCCTGCATATTTCCGCTTCGATCTGGTCTCTGAGGGAAAAATTGACGTTCAAAAAATCTTCCTTGTTTTTGAACAGTTCAAGAAATGACTTGGGAACCATGGTGAAGTCTATTCCGATATAATGATGTTCCTTCAGCAGACTCTTCAAAAGTTCATGGCATCCGCAGGATGTGCTTACTGCAGCGCTTCCTCCGAAAGGTGTTGTTTCTAGCTGCGCTATTCCGAAGGGCTCGTAGATCGAAAGCCCGAACTCCATATCGCTCGAAAGCCTTAAATCGCGCAGTGAAGTATTCTCAGGGACCCTCGACCCGCATCTTTCACGGCTGAATCCGAACTGGTTTAGAAAAACGGCTTTGATTGCCTTCGATCTGGCGTTAAAAAGCTGAAGCTGGGAGTAAAGATCTTCCTCCGACCCCACCAGGTCCGGCCACCCCTCCCTGTGCATCACAGGCCAGCCGTAATCTGACTCCATTTTATACACGAGCTCCGGATCTCGCCCAGGCCCTATCAGCGTTGAGAGTATGGTGAAAAATCCCTTTTTACCGGATTTAGAAAGCTCCTCGTCGATGTAGTACATGAGATGTATGTCGCGCCAAATCGCCTTGCTTGGCACCAGCCTCGTCACATGCGTGAATATGTAGTCCGGCCTGAAGTTGAAAATGCGCTCGCAGTATTCCTTGATCTTTGCGGTGCTTTCGACCTTGTCTCGATAACGGGCGTCTCCGTGATTGACCCCGTTATATACCACTCTGATCTTAGATTGATCCGCGTGGGGGCATAGATAGATATATTCATTTCGGGTTATTTCGCTGACCGCGAATATCCTGTCGAGCAAAGATGCCCGCTTCACCAGTTCATTTCTCGAATAGTTTTCCTTTGACCCGTAGGTATCTTCAAGAGAAACACCGTTATCGCGATCGATAGCCATGGTGTTGTAGAAGGTGAAGTCGTGACCGGGATGATTTTCAACTATCACCCTGGCCGTTGATACTTCGTGAGCGTAGAATATAGTCCCATCCCCGGATCTGCGACCGGTCTTTTTACATATTTCGATGGCTAGAGCCGATGCCATTCCCATGTATTCATGGGAAAACAGCATTATCCTTTCATCGCCGAAAAGCGCTTCCGCTATTTCAACCATGGGTATGGCTATCCTCAGGTATTGTTCGTAGTCGCGGTCATGCTGATATTTTTCTGATCGAATTTGATAGTGCTCCCATAGCCTGAATTTGAAATCATCGACTACTCCCTGAGGCATCTCCCATATATCCAGCGCTACTATATCTGATGAAAATTTTTTCCGACTGTCCGCGTCGTCGTAAAAATATTTTTTACCATAAACTATTCTGACGCCGTATTTTTTTTCTATTGAAGCGAGCTTAGAGGAAAGATTTGCGCGATCTACGCCGTCTATCCCGGAATAGATTATTTCCGAGTCCTCTCCGAGTCTTTCATCGGGGTCGGTCGCCAGCGTGAAAAGCGGAGTGTAAAGCAGGTTGTGTTCGAACTGTTTGTGATAAAGTTTGCTGGTGATAAGACCATGCAAAACAGTGCCAATCCCTCCGAATTTTTGCACGGCTTCGTGGGTTACATGGATAGCTAGTGTCATCTGGTATCTCCCCGTGAATCTTTGCAGTTTAGTCTGAATTCCCTATTCTGAGGCGATACTTATAACATATTTACTGGTGACAGGCTACATCGGATATGATGGCTTTGGCGTATGCCCGCTCTTTTTCCCTGAGCCGTCGCTGCCAATGAATTCCCCCCTAGTGGAGATCATTACGATCAGGGATAATAAAAGAAACAGGGGACCTAGGGAAATCGATGTCCGCGCCCCGGCGATGTCGGCAACCGTTCCGACCCCCCAGTGCATTAGTATCGAAAGCGCTGCGACCGAGGCCATAACGGATGTCATCATGTAACCTGCGTTTGTGCCGTAGCGCTTGCTTATCCAGTCCATGGCGCATGGAAAGTAGAAGGACATGCTAAATCCGCACATTGACAACATCATGGGATGAAGCGCTATTCCCAGAATGAACAGGAGTATTGATGACACGATGGAGGTGAGCATGATCGCGAAGGAACTCCACCGGAAATGAAAGGACGAAAAGAGGAGCCTTCCAGTCAATAGAAGAGTGAAGAAGAGTCCGAGATAATAGGAGGCATCGGCAGGGTTCATTCCGGATTCTTTGCTTAAATAAAATACCATCCTGCTCGACAATACAATCTCGCCTGCTACATAGAATGAAACTATGAGGCCTACCCTGCTCCTCGTCCAGGCGCTTATTCCATCCGGCTTCCTGGATTTTTCCGGTTCATGCGCAAATTGTGACGTCCTGGAACTAGCGACGAGCACCAGAAGGGGGGTGAAGGAAAATGCGATAATGACGGTTGACCAGGGAATTCCGGCCTTTATCGATACCGCAAAAAGCAGAGGGGCCGTGATCGACGCGATTCCATACATGGAGTGGAGGCCTGAAAATACGCGGCGGCTGCTGCTTGCCGATGTTCCGAAGGCCACGAGTATGTTTGTGGACAGGGTGGACCCTCCAAGCCCCAGCCCTAAGATAAAGGATCCGCAGAGCAGGAGGGGAAAGCCTCCCATCCTATCGGCAATGCCGGTTATGGATGCGCCAAAAAACATCAGAAAGAGGAAAAGCCGCTGTCCGCCGAGCTCACCTATTCTCCCCAGCCAAGCTCTTCCAAACGAGATCATTATGAGCCCGGCGAAGGAGGCTATGGCGAAGAGCATAGAGCCGGCCTGGTTGGACACTTGAAATCTGTCAAGTATGTAAGGATAGGCTGGCCCCCTCGAGTTGTCTAGAAGACCGTAGCAGAGCATGCTGGCGTACGCTACCAGTATGTATCCAATCCTATTTTTCACCAGAATTTTCTCCAACGCTGGAAGACAAGCACCATCTGCCAGATGAGCCCTGATCTTGCAAGACGCTTTGCTATTGTATGTCATATTGTATGTCACTATTGTATGTCAGACGGAGCAGATTCCTCCATCTGGTAGGCTATAAAACCAGTCAGGAGTTTTCAGCTATTTTTTATTGAGTTCCTGATACCGTCATATAATAGTGCAGCGGATATTAAAGAACTTCAAAAGCGATGTAGATGCCCTTTGAGCCGCGATGCAGTTGAAAAAGGATGCTCTCCTTTTTTATGGCGGGATCAAGGCCCTGATGCCGGATGCTCATGGAAAGTGTGTGGTCGATATAATTCTCGGAGAGAGGGCTCACGTTAGCGATATTCATGCCCTGCAGAAAAAGCTGCGGTAGAGACGTAAGGCAGATGTGGCATAATTTCGAAACCGCATCGCGTGCATCTGTAACAGGCGGGTTTTTTTGACAAGAGGCGCGTTATGTCAAAGGCTGCAGCGCCGCAGAAGAACAAAAAATTTTCGTACTATCGAAAGCTCAGCGCGGCGCAGAAACGCATATACGATAAAAGCGATGCGATTACGCGGGTGAAACTGCCTGCGCCCGAACGTTTCCATCCTGCTGTAATGGCGCTGCAAAGGGGGCTAGAGCGTGGGGACCGGAGGGCTGTAGCCGGCGCAGCCTCGAGGATCGTAAGCGGGCTTTGCACTGTTTTTAACGTTCCAAAGATCAGCGTGAAGGTGCTTTCCAAACGGCCGTCTGGAAGATGGGGCGAGCTGCACGGGCTTTATGAATCCGACGAGGGGAAGGGAATTACGCTGACGGTTTGGATGCGAACGGCTGAAAGGAAGGATATCGTTGCATTCAAAACCTTTCTAAGAACCATAGTGCATGAATTTATGCACCACCTCGACTTTCATCTTATAAAGCTGGATGATTCCTTTCATACAGTCGGTTTCTATAAGAGGGAGAACAGCCTTGCGAAGGCCCTTATGGCCGGAATCGAATGACTGTCCTCTTGCATTTGTGGACGTGCGGCAATAAAGCGGTTGAGGAGGTGTTATATGTCCGACAGGGGTTTTCTGGTTATAATTTCCGCGCCGTCCGGAACCGGAAAGAGTACGGTAATTCGTAAATTTCTGGCCGAGCATCCAGAGATGGTTCACTCTATATCATGCACCACCAGAAAACCGCGTCCGGAAAAACATGATGCGCACGATTATCACTTTATAGGGAAGGAGCAGTTTTTCGAATGGATAGACAAGGGAAAACTTGCGGAGTGGGCGGAGTACTGCGGTAACTATTATGGAACTCCGCGCGAGCCTCTCGATGCCTGGATAGCCGATGGGAAGATAGTCCTGCTCGATCTAGAAGTCGTCGGCGGCACCAGGTTAAAGGATCTATACAAGCATGACGCAATTTCCATCTTCCTCCTTCCTCCCTCGGAGGAGGAGCTGAAGAGAAGGCTTTCCTCGCGCGGAACCGACTCGGCAGAAGCCCAGGGGAAGAGGCTCAAGACGGCGATGTTTGAGCTAACCTACAAGGATCGATACGATTTCAACGTGGTAAACGACAACCTCGAACGCGCCTGCGCCGAGATCGAGACTATAATTAAAAACAGGATGAAGGGATAGCCATATGCAAACGAGGGAAATATACGAAGCGCGTGAAAAAGAATTTTTGGCACCCTACGCGCAACATTCCGCCGGCAGCCTGGGCAGAGTCAACCATGAAAAGGAGTGCGTATTCAGGCCCTGTTTTTACAGGGATCTTGGAAGGATCGTCCATTCAACCGCGTTTCGTCTTTTGGAATACAAGACTCAGGTCTTCATGAATCTCGAGGGGGACTACTACCGCACGAGGCTGACTCACAGCCTCGAGGTGAGCCAGATATCCCAGGGTCTGGCCCGCATTTTGAAGGTCAACGAAGACCTCGCCCAGACCATCGCTCTCGCGCACGATCTTGGTCATTCTCCATTTGGACACTCCGGCGAGCATATGCTCAACAAACTCATGAGTGAAGATGGTGGGTTCGAACACAACGTTCAGAGCTATCGAGTAGTAACCGAACTTGAAGAACGTTATCCTGAATTCAGAGGGCTTAATCTCTCCTATGAGGTTTTGGAGGGGATAGTAAAACACACGACCGACTACGACGATCCTCACAAGGCCCCCGGCTTCAAAGATGTTGGATTCCCTACGATAGAGTCGCAGATAGTGAACTATGCCGACCAGATTGCGTATATGAATCACGATCTCGATGACGGTCTGCACTGGGGAATGCTCACCATAGATTCGCTGGATAGCGTTCCGCTCTGGGGCGAGACTTTTTTGGAAGTGAAGCGCGAATTTCCAAACGCTCCTGAGAGAATCCATCGCTGTCGTACGATAAGCGTTCTCATAGGCAAGCTTATCAACGATATTCAGGCCGAGAGCGTGAGGAGAATAAAGGAGCGCGAAATCAAGAGTCTGGCGGATGTTCGTCAGCGCGGTGACAATCTGGTATCTTTCAGCGAGCAGATGGAAAAGAAGACGGGGGAGGTAAAGCGCTTCCTCTTCGATAACGTCTATCGCCATCAGAAAGTGGTTCAGACATCAGAGATGGGATCAAAGATAATTTTCGACCTCTTCACAGCATATTCATCCGACATTTTTCTTCTTCCCGAAAAGTTTCGCAGAAGGGTTGAGGAGAAGGGGTCGAAACGCCATATCTGCGATTACATCGCAGGCATGACCGACCGCTTCGCAATAGCCGAACACAGGCGGCTATGTGGTGGGAATCAAGCGCGTTGACTCTGAAATGTGCACTTGATAAGAGTTTTCGGCAGGCGGTGCGCTCGTTGATTTTTCAGCTGTTTAAAACTAGACATCTTTTATGAGGACGTCATGAACTTTCATATCGGAATAATGGGCAATTTGTTTTCCGGCAAGACGACCCTCATGAACGCGCTTGCGACCGAGCCATACAAATCCGATCTCAGCGGCCTTTTGGACGATGCTGAAATTCACACATTCTCGGAGAGGGTGGATCGCGGTTCATTGACCGACGAGTGCCTTTCTCTTTTCTACTCCGACAGGGTGGCGAACATCTTTCCGACCGAAACCGCGTTTCTTCACATGAGGACGCTTCAGCAACGAGAAATCAGACATCTGATGACAAGGCATAAAGACCGAGGAGTTTTGATAGTCGAGGATCGCCCATTTCTCGATGGGCCGGAGGTCTTCGTAAAGAGGATGATCGACTCCGGAGAGATGCCGCATGCGCATGCTAAACTCTATAAAACGCTTTTCTACCAGACGTTACACAACGAGAGGATACGCCTTCCCGATCTCACAGTATATCTTCGTTCGGAGCCTGGCCTGCTTGAGAAGCGCCGCATGAAGCGTGCCGAGGACGGCGACTCTTATGCGAAGACGATCACAGAGGAATATCTGAGGGAGATTCACGAATGCTACGAGCAGGTTGCGACGAATTGGAAAAAAACTCTGCTGCGCTATCAGGAGTACGCTATTGTTCCACCAGATGCGGACATTATGATACTCCCGGCCGAAATAGATATGTACGATCACCCTGATTACGTCCATGTTGCTGCCGGAACTATTCGTGAAAAGGTGAGAAGGATGATAGCTGCGAGAAGGAGCGGCCTATGACATCAACCAGAATTCTGGATGTCGTCGAAGATCCATCGATCAAGCGCTATCAAATTCCGCACAGGATAACGAGCGTAGAACGCAGGCTGATGAAACATTTTTCAAAGAGACAGTCTCTGGTTGTGTGCGTTGGCAATATCGGTGCAGGGAAAAGTTCCCTCGTAAAGTTTCTGGCGTACAACACGGGGATGAACGCCCTTTTTGAACTGCCGGATGAGGGGTTTGAAGACCATTTCGTAGCGAATGAGTCGCTCTATCCGCTTCTTGCTACCGCGAAGGATTCTGCCAAGAGGACGCTTGGCAAGTACTATTCGGCTATCAATGAGTTCATAGAATGCCAACGGAGAGAGGTGCCTGAAAGCCAAATTTGGAATCAAGCCAAAAGAAATCTAGAGCGTAGCGCTCTTGATATCCAGCATGCATATCTCGACCTGCGCCGAATGCAGCTTCAGGCGGTGCCACACCTCGAGAGATCGACTTGTGTTGACGGTTCCGCACTCGCTGACCGCTACGCCTTCTGCGAGGTCCTCCATCGTGATATGGATGTATCATATCTCACCAAAGAGGCCCTGGATATCATAGATCGCAGATTGGATGAAGAGTTCAAGCCACTGAAGACACCTGATCTGATGATAATGCTTCATGCGCCGGTTGAGCACCTGTTTCAGAATATAGGCGACAGGCAGCGCAGCGAGGAGAACGGTTCAGATGCCGGAATCCCTGAAGGGTTGAAACGCCTGGTTTTAAGTCTCAATAAGCGCTATGACCAGTTTTTAGATGTGATCAGGGAGAATGGTTGGTACGATGGCCCCGTCCTCAAAATAGACATTTCCAAGATCGACTTCGTATCTAATATCCGCCACCTGATCGCTGTGTACGAGGGGATAGAGAAGCTGATAATCGTGTGAAATTTTACCTTCGAGGATCGTCGTTTGAGTTTCGATGGTCGAAAATATGAACTGTTGGAACGGGATCCCCGATTAAAGCACTCGGGGATGACAACCTCGCTCGCTGTCATTCCCGCACGCTTTAAGCCGCCGCTACTGCGGGGCAGGCGGGAATCCCGTTACAACCGCAGTCAAAAATTACCGCGCCTTTTTCTTTGGCACGAATATCAGCAAGTATCCCACGACCGCGAAGACGAGAATCGACAGCCATCCTCCCAATGAGTTGTAGATGGTATCTGCCAGAGGTCCGAGCAGCGTCCCGCCAAGCGATGTGATTCCGAGAACTACGAGCCCCGCCAGCAGAACCCCGGTAAGCGCTTCTCCGGCTATGAAGCCGGATGCAATCAATATCCCTGTGTTATCGATCCGCTCTCTCTTTTCCGGGGAGTCGACATTCTTCGTCATCTTGTCGAGTATGAATTTGATAACTCCGCCTACAAAAATTGCAAAGGTGGTTTCAAATGGCAGATACATTCCGACTGCGATAAGCATCGGCGCCGGAGCGCTGATCATCAATAGACCTATCGAGAGGCACATTCCTATGGCAATGAGACCCCACGGCATCTGACCTCCGACGATTCCGGTGGCGAGCTGCGCCATGAGCCCTGCCTGAGGAGCGGGCAGTTTGACGTCTCCTATCCCTATTCCTCCGGCTGCGATATTTCCCTGGTGAAGTATCGTAATCGGCAATACCAGGACGAAGGCCACGATGACCGTGGATATTATTTCGGCCACTTCCATCTTCCATGGGGTTCCGCCTATCAACTGGCCAACTTTGAGATCCTGTATCATGTCCCCCGATAGGCATGCCGCGCAGCAGACCACTGCGGCAATTGCCAGAACGGCAGCGATGCCAGGTATTCCTTTTATCCCCATGAAGAGCATTATCACAGCAGCTATTATAAGGGTAGAAAGAGTGAGCCCTGATACTGGTTGATTGGAATTTCCTACGAGGCCGACGAGCCATCCTCCTACGGCCGAGAAGAGAAATCCGGTTATCAGCATTATAACAGCTGCGACTATCGCTCCGTGGATGCTTTTTGTGAAATAGTGATAGAGGAATGTCATGGGTATCACGAGAACTATCGCGGAGATGAATATAACCTTTAGATTGAGGTCCCTCTCCAAACGGGATTTTTTCTGACCCTCCTCTTTATACTCGCGCCTGCTGAATATTCCTTTGAAACTGGCTGCGAGTGATTTTCTTAGCCCCCATAGCGTAGCGATCGACCCTACCAGCATTGCCCCCACGGCTATTGGCTGAACCTGATTTTTCCACACGGTGTAGGCGATCTCCGATATCTTAGGTGCCACGCCATTGACAGCAAGGTCAGTGGCGAGGTCTGGATTGAGGAAGATAGCGAGAGGTATGAAAACTAGCCATGCGAAGATCCCTCCAGAGAAGTTGATCGCAGAATACCTCGGCCCTATTATGTAACCGACCGAAAGCAGGGCGGGGGATGAAAGAGGAGTGCTGAGGGCCAACCCTCCTCCGTGAGTTATGTCGGCGAGTGATTCCTTGGCCGAGTTGTAGTGATGAATCACCGACTGCGGGAAGTAAACGACTATATCTTTAACCTCTTTGATGATTCCGAATCCGGTGGAGTTTTTCAAAAATTCTATGAATATGCCGAGCCCCATTGCGCCGAAGACGTACTTGGCGCCGCTTTCGCCCTTTTGTCCGGCGCGTACTATCTCATAGCATGCGTAACCTTCGGGGAAGGGAAGCTCTGCATCGACCACCAAGGTTTTGCGGAGCAGGATCACGAACAGTATTCCCATGACGCCGCCTACCAGAAGCATCATGGAACTTTCCCAGTAGTTGAATGATGTCCAAAGCCTTTCGCCGCCAACGTTAACCATGACAAAGGCTGGAAGCGTGAAGATCGCCCCGGCCACAAGGGCCTCTCCCACAGACGCGGTGGTCCTTGCGATGTTCTGTTCAAGGACGCTCCCTTTCATGAAAGGGAGGCGGAAGGCGGCGATGGCTATTACTGCGGCTGGGAATGCTGCAGCGATGGTCATTCCGGCCTTTAGGCCAAGATAGGCGTTGGCGGCGCCGAGCACTACAGCCATGATTATTCCCAGAAAGAGTGATTTGAAGGTCAACTCAGGCATTGAGCTTTCTTCCGGTACGAAAGGTTTGTGCATAGTCCCCCCTTTTTTAGGCGCGGACTATGCAGTCATGCCGGACAAAAATCAATTATCAATCTGTCCCGCCGGAATTTTTTTTGAAGCTACTTGCCATTTCGCTGAACATGGAGAATATCTTTACAGAGGAATGCGGTTTAATCTGCCCCATGTCAGAGTTGGAGAAAAAAATGAGAAAAATCACGATGATTGTGGCAACCTTGGGGACCCTGTTTTTTTCGGCAGTTTCCCATGCCAAGGTATGCAAGCTGACCATTTTACATTTCAACGATATGCACGGCTATCTGGAGCCCGAGGATGATGACCTTGGCGGCGCAGCGCGCATTGCAACTCTCGTGGATAAAATCCGTGCTGAAAATATCGAAGAGGGCAGGGGGACTCTGCTATTAAATGGCGGCGATATCATATCCGGAACGATGATATCTGCTCATTTCAAAGGAGAGGCCGAATTCGAATTTTTAAACAGGCTCGATGCCGATGCTATGGTTCTCGGCAATCACGAATTTGATTTTGGCCAGGAGCCGCTTATCAATAATGCTGCGGCTGCCGAGTTTCCGGTTCTTTCCGCAAATGTTGTTCTGAAAAAAACAGGAAAGCCAGTCGTTTTGGAGAATTCGATATTCGAATTCGACGATGGCTGTTTTGCCGGGGTCTTCGGAATTACATCCGAGGACACCAAAAACCTCGCTTTGCCTTCTAACCTTGAAGGGTTAGTCTTTTTGGATGAGCTCTCCACGGCCAAAAAACAGATGACGAAGATCGCTCCTAAAAGCGATATCCAGATCGCGCTTACCCATGTGGGCGTGGCATCGGATCACCGTCTCGCCCGCGAGGTGAAAGGTTTGGAGGCCGTCATAGGCGGCCATGATCATGTCGGGGCGGAGGAATACTGTGCTGCATCTTCCTCCATTCCCATCTGTCAGACTCCCGCCAAAGGGAAATATCTCGGCAGAGTGGATATCGATGTCGAGGACGGGAAAGTCATCTCATACGATACTAAGTTATATGTAATCGACAAATCTATCGCTAAGTCGCGCAGGATGAAAAAGGCTCTTCATAGGTATTTTGCAGAGGTCAAAAAATACGGAAATGAAAAAGTTGGAAAAATCGACAAGCCGCTTGTGCGCAGCGTTGAAAGCGCCCCCGGTTCGGAAGACCTGGCCCTCCTTGCAGCCAGGGCGATTAGGGAGGTTGCCGGTTCTACGATAGGTCTCATGAACACGGGAGGTGTGAGACGCGATATTCCCGCCGGCAAGGTTAGAAAAAAAGATCTTTTCGAGGCCCTTCCCTTCGGCAATACGGTTGTGGTGGTAAGCTCGGTTACCGGCGCAGAAATTGCCGGACTGGTGGCCGGGTCGGATGAGATTAATAGGAAACAGCAGAAGAGCTTTGTTTGGGACAACCTCGAGTATTCCAAAGACGGGACATCTCTAGATATCAGGATTGGGGGAGCCCCTCTAAATATGAAGGCGCGATACGATGTAGCGACCAACAGCTTTTTGGCGCAGGGAGGCGATGGGGCTCTGATCTTCAAAGACAAACCCCAGAGGGATCTTGGCGTCACTGTTTTAGATGTCGTGATCGATGATATATCCGCTAGAACTTTTTCATCGCAATAGCGCACATCACCAGAGAGAGCCCTCCGAAGAGAAAATCTATTCCCACCATGAGGCCTATTGCCCACGCCGATGATGAGGGCCACCTCGTCCAGATCATTATTCCCAGCAATATAGCCAGCGATCCGCTTAAAAGTATCCACCCCCAATTTGGCAGCGATCTCAGCTCAAGGGAGGTGACTATTCTGAGAACTCCGCTGAGGATGAAAAATATCGCAAGAATCAGCGTAAGCGTGGCGACTCCCCGAACTGGAAAAAGAAGGAGAATGCCCCCTGCTGCCAGATAGAGAAGCGCCCCTACTATTTTGGAAAGAAACCCACTTGCCTTCCGTTCCTGATAAAGATGGATGGCTCTGATAATTCCGCTGCCCACGAATATCCATCCGAGTAAAATCTCGATGGCTATTGCAGCCGCCAGAGGCGCGGATATGGCGATGATTCCCAAGATTATGAGCAGCACGCCGACGGAGAGAAACCATTTCCAGCTGTTGTGGACCGCCTTAGTGAGGTCGCCGAATTCATAGGAGCTTTCCTGATTGCATTCGTAGGCCATATCCCCCCCCCTTAGTTTAACTACTGCGACATTCTAATGGAGTCGTGTAAATCACGCAAGCACAAGAAGGCTCGTTGCCATTACCATCATTCCGACGATGAGTCCGTAAATCGACAGGTGATGTTCGCCGTACTCTCGCGCCGCAGGGAGCAGCTCGTCCACCGATATAAACACCATTATGCCTGCGACTCCGGCGAAGGTGATCCCGAAGATCGACTGGCTCATGAAAGGCCTGAGGATAGTGTATCCTATGAGGGCCCCGAGAGGTTCGGCAAGTCCCGATAGAAAGGAATAGACGAATGCCTTGGATCTCTTGCCGGTTGCGTAATATATCGGGACTGAGACGGATATCCCCTCCGGGATATTGTGTATGGCGATGGCTATCGCTATAGCTATGCCTATCGTCGGATTTTCCAGAGCAGCTATGAAAGTGGCAAGCCCTTCGGGAAAATTGTGGATGGCTATCGCAAGCGCCATGAGTATTCCTGCGCGATGCAGCTTGTTGAACTCATTTTTTGCGCCGGAATTTTCCATCATGCTGATTTTTTGAACTTCGTGGGGATTTTCTTCGCTGGGGATCAGCTTGTCTATTATGGCTATCAGGAACATCCCTGCAAAAAAAGATGCAACGGTCAGCCAGTATCCTGTTTTTTCTCCCATTTCGGCGGAGAGGCTCTCCCTCGCCTTGGAGAAGATTTCGACCAGTGAGATGTAGATCATGACGCCTGCGGAGAAACCGAGGGTGATGGCGAGAAATTTTTTGTTAACGCCCTTGCTTATAAAGGCGATCAGGCTTCCTATGCCTGTTGCGAGTCCGGCGAACAGCGTCAGTCCGAAGGCTATCCATACGTTCCCCATCTCCATTTAGACACCTCGTTTCTTTTTTGCTCCGGAATCGGTTTTATCATAGATACGCCGCCGCTGCGATAGCATTTTGAAAGAGATCGTCAAACGTGCTATCATCTGCCGGCCTATGGAGGGATCATGACCATACTGTCCGCGACTATACTTTTACTGCTCGTTCTCGATCCTCTGGGGAATATCCCGCTCTTCATCTCTGCGCTCAGCAAGGTCCCCAAACGAAAGAGGGTTAGGATAATACTCAGGGAATCACTCATAGCCCTCTTAGTGCTGATCTTTTTTCTCTTTTTCGGGAAGCAGATACTGACGACGCTTTATATCGATGAGCCATCACTTGGAATCGCAGGTGGAGTCATATTATTCCTGATAGCAATAAGGATGATATTCCCTGTAGAAAACGTCGTTTCGGATGATAACGAGGAGCCCTTCATAGTTCCGTTGGCCATTCCACTCATAGCCGGACCTTCGGCCATCGCTACGGTTTTGCTTTTTACCGCGAAAGAACCTCAGATGTGGGGAAAATGGCTGGTCGCGGTTTGCGGAGCGTGGGCGATTTCCACGGTGATCTTGTCGGCGTCGTCGGTGTTTAACAGGTTTCTCGGCGGGCGCGGATTGGCGGCCATGGAAAGGCTGATGGGAATGATACTGGCCACCATATCAGTACAGATGCTCATGACTGGAATAGCACAATTTTTGGCGCAGTATCGAAGCTGATTTTTCAACGGTCATTCAGCCGCTTTGATGGCATCAACCGGGCATTGGTCGAGGCAGGCGCCGCAGTCAGTGCATTTTTCAGGGTCGATTACCCTCCTGTCGTCCTGTTCGCTGATTGCTTCAACCGGACATACCGGGTCGCACGCGCCGCAGTTGATACATTCATCACTGACTTTGTGAGCCATTTTAACCTCCGTTATTTGGTCATCGGGCCGGTACTTACACGAAAGCGCCATTATATGCAATTGCTTTTGGCGATTTGCGACAGCCTATGAACTTCTTACGCTTTTTGGAGTTCTCCGGTTTTGCTCCTGGCTATATATTATTACAGCAAAGCCCACTCTGCCTCGTGCCTTATCGCGTTTATTATCCGGTTGAGGAGAAAGCCTAGGAGCGCACCGAGCGCTAGACTGAGAGCGGTGGGTGAGAACTTTTCTATTTCCATTCAGCTCATTTGCTATGGCAAAAAGGACGCTTTGGCGATATAAGCCGAATTTGCATGACCGCTGCATCCTACATAGCCATGGCGATCTCTCTATCAATCGTTGCCGCGCTGGCGTCTATGCTGGGCATAGGCGGCGGTTCTCTGAACACGCCCGTGCAGGTTTTTTTCGGCTACCCGATACACGGCTCTGCGGCCAACAGCCTTCTGTTTATAGCGGTGCTCTCAACAGGGGCGACTCTGATATACGGGCGCAGCGGCAAGATAGATTGGAAACTCGCCATGGTATTGGTGACCTTTAACTTCGCCGGAGGTTTCCTCGGTGGGTATTTTGCCGGGAATATTTCCGGGAGAGAACTTACTGCAATTCTTGCCGCGGTTGTATTTTTGTCCGGCTTGTCGATGATGGTAAGTTCCTTTTTGAAGCCGCGCAGGAGCCTAGCAAAAAACGGTGTTTTCATCTGGAAGCGAAGGCTTGGCAGCGAGGAATATTATATAAATCTGCTTGCGGCTTTTCCGCTTTCCTTCGCTGCCGGTGCAGCCAGCGGCTTGGTAGGCATAGGTGGAGGGATGGTCACCGTGCCGATGCTCGCTATCCTCTTTGCGGTTCCCGTCGATATCGCCATAGGTACCAGCGCACTGATGGTCGGCATAACGGCCGTTGGCGGCCTTATCGGTCATATCGTTGCGGGAGGCTGGGTCGTTCTGCCAGCGATCGGGCTTCTGCCCGGCATTATAATCGGTTCGATAGCAGGCGCAAAACTGATGCTCCATATCTCAAAAAATACGCTTAAAAGAATATTCGGGATTTCGCTGATCTTCATCGCGATAATTTTGGTTAAGGAAATTTTTAAGCAGTGACTGCTTGATTTCGTCTCCTCTTCCTGCGATGTCATTGTCCGTGCGCATAATAGTTACTATAAAGCAGGTTCCTTCATCAAATGATGTGAGGGTGGATCCCGTAAGCGGGACTATCATCAGGGAGGGGCTCCCCTCTGTCATCAACCCGGAGGATAAAAACGCCCTCGAGCTGGCCCTTTGCCTGCGCGAATCAGTCGGAGCCGAAGTTGTGGCTCTTTCAATGGGGCCCACTCAGGCCAGGCGTGCGCTTTGCGAGGCGATGGCGATAGGGGCTGACAGGGGAATTTTACTCTGCGATAAAAAATTCGCCGGAGCCGACACCTGGGCGACGGCCTATTCGCTTTCATGCGCCGTTAAAAAACTTGCCCCGTTTGACCTGATTTTGTGCGGCAGGCAGGCTATCGACGGAGATACCGCACAGACAGGGCCGCAGCTCTCCGAATTTCTGGGGATTCCTCAGGCGACGTGCGTTGAGAAGCTTGAGCTGCACGATGGTTTTGCAATAGCGTCATCGGACTTTGGAGATGTCATAAGAAGGCTTCAGTTTGACCTCCCCGCGCTTGTGACCGTCACCAAAAATGCGAATTTTCCGCGGTATGCCAGCATTTCAGGTATCGCTGGGGCGTGCGGGTCCGAAAAAATAGAGGTTTGGAACGCGGCAGATGTTGGCGCCGATCCTTCAATGATAGGCCTTTCCGGCTCTCCCACCAGAGTGAAAAAAATGTTTTCTCCGCGACTTGGAAGAGAGGGGAGGGTGTGTGACGGTTCCCCCTCGGAATTGGCCGGCAAAATTTTTTCGGCCTTGCTGGAGAGGAAGATTTTATGAACCAGCAGATGCGGAAGGATGTTTGCGGAGCCGCGGCTCCCATAGCCATATTTGTTGAGGCTTCATCCTGCGGAATAAGCAGGGTTGTCCTCGAGCTGATTTCGAAAGCGACGGAGATCGCTTCAAAGTCCCCTCGTGAAATAGTCGCTTTTTTCCCCTGTTTTCGTAATGCCGATTTGGCATCGGAGCTGGCAGAGGCCGGCGCCGACAGGGTTATCGTAGCGAAAGATCCGCTATTCGATACGTACGAAACCGGATGCTACGCGTCAGCGGTATCCGCGATGGCGAGGTCCACCCTCCCGGATATCCTGCTGTTTGGAGCGACTCCCTTGGGGCGCGATCTTGCTCCTAGAGTGGCGAATAGGCTTGTCACAGGGCTTACCGCCGATTGTACGGCGCTTGATTTTGACACGGAGGAGGGGTTGCTCCTTCAGACGCGCCCGGCATTTGGTGGAAATGTCATGGCCACCATAGTATGTCCAAAGCACAGACCGCAGATGGCTACCGTCAGGCCCGGGGCGATGCCTTTGTCAGCTGCGAAAAAGTATAAGCGCGTCGGAAAGATAGAATTTTTCGACGCAAAAATTTCACCGGTCAATGTCATGAGCCGCATACTGGATATAACCAGAAAGGATGTTGTAGAGGCAGGGCTTGAATCTGCAAAGATAGTCGTGTCGGGCGGGCGCGGCATGAAAGGGGTAGAGGGTTTTGAAATCCTAAAGGAGCTCGCTTCTTTGATCGGGGCTAGGCTCGGCGCATCGCGCGCGGCTGTCGATTCAGGCTGGATTTCCCACGAGCATCAGGTCGGGCAGACGGGGCATTCGACGCATCCTGATATCTACGTAGCTTGCGGCATTTCAGGAGCGATCCAGCACATATCCGGGATGGGCGGTTCAAAATTCATAATCGCCATAAACAAAGATCGCAACGCTCCTATTCATGATGTGGCCGACCTGTCGATAGTGGGCGACATCTTCAAAGTCATTCCGAAGCTGATCGAGATGATAAAGGAACAGCCAAAGTCTTAAATTTTATGATGATCCAAATGGTTTTTATTTCTCGAGTATGAATATTTACACAGGGGGTTGTGATGGCTCTTTCTAAAGGGTACATTCAGTTATACACCGGGGACGGCAAGGGCAAGTCCACCGCGGCCTTGGGGCTCGCGATGAGGGCGGTGGCGCGAGGACTTTCGGTTCACATGATTCAATTTATGAAAAATGATCCGGGCTCTGCAGAGGCGACTCTTGCACGGGCTCATAAAAATCTTTTTAGGGTCGATCAAGCTGGCCGTAAAAATTTTGTCGATAAGAAAAACCCTGATCCGGGCGACATCGCTGCAGCGCAAAATGGTTTTTCGATTGCACGGGATGCTATATTAAAGTCTTCGGCAGACATGATTATCCTCGACGAGATAAATGTCGCCGTCGATTTCGGACTCATATCGCTGCGTGATCTGTTTGCCGTTTTGGATATGAAACCTGAAAATGTAGAAATCGTACTTACAGGTCGCGGTGCTCCTGATGAGCTTAAGGAGCGTGCGGATCTTGTCACGGAGATGCGCGAGGTCAAGCACTACTACGCCATCGGCGTCGATGCGCGAGAAGGCATAGAATTTTGAATGCAGAGTTAAGGATTGAGATGCAAGGATTAAGGATAACGCTTGGAATGAGATTCCTGCCTAGTACCGCGGGGATCCGGTAACGACGGTGACGATTGAATATGGAACATATGCCAACGTGTTCCACGGAAAAAAAGGAGCAGGAGATGTCAATATTTATAGACTCAGCGATTAAGTCGGAAGTGATCAGGGCTCTTGAAATGGGATACGTCGCCGGAGTGACTACGAATCCACTTCTCATGGCAAAGCAGCCGCTTCAATGGAGAAAAGCGCTCTCGGATATATGCGATATCTGTCGGGGACCGGTGTATTACCAGATCGATACGACGGAAGAGCGCGATTTCGAGTCGGCGGCTATGGAGATAGCCATGATATCCAGAGGGCAGGTCATAATAAAACTTCCGGCTTCGCCGGCGTATTTCAAGCTCGCATCAAAAATATCTGACAAGGTCGATTGCTGCATGACTGCGGTTTACAGTGATGCACAGCTTATTGCCGCGGCCGCCGCAGGTGCTAAGCACGTAGCAGTTTATGTAAGCCGGATCTCTAAATTTCATGCTGCAGGCGATCCCTTATCTCCGGTCGATGGAATATCAGCGATAGAGTCGATGCGAAATGCAATCGACAGGTCTTCACTGGATCTCAGGATATTGGCTGCGAGCCTCAAAAGTTCCGCGGAATGCTCTGAGGCGATGGCTGCCGGAGCGCATGACATTACTGCATCGGCGGATGTGCTCGGCGCTTTGGCTGAGCATCCTCTTTCAGAGAAGGCCCTGAACGATTTTGAATCGGCGATCAGAAATAGGAACTGACATGACGGACTGGAAAAAGATCAGAAAAGATTTTCCCGCCGCTGAAAATGTCGTCTATTTTGTCAGTGCCGGAATGTCTCCCATCCCGACTCCTGTTTTCGAGCGCATGGTTTCGGAATATCGTAAATTGAATCAGCATGGCGACGTCGGTTGGCAGGAGGATATCGCAAAGAAACGCGAACTTTACGCAGGCGTAGGCAAGCTCATCAACGCAAAGCCTGGCGATATGGCGTTCATGCAGAATACCTCCCTCTCGATGTCGATGATAGCCTTGTCGCTGAAAAACAATGCTTGCAAAAAATACAATGTGGTTTCGATGCTCGATGAATTTCCAGCTACTACCGTCCCTTTTGAATATATCGGAACCGAGATGAAATATGTTTCACCGGTTTCATCCAGGTATTCCATCGAATCAATCCTCTCGCTCGTCGATGAAGATACCATGGCGGTCGTTACATCATATGTTCAATATGCGACAGGATTTCGTCAGGATCTGGCAAAGCTCGGCGCAGAACTGAAGAAAAGAAACATTCTCTTCATAGTGAATGCTACGCAGGGGTTTCCTATCTTTCCGATAGATGTCGAGAGAATGCACATAGATGCCATGAGCGCGTCACTTCATAAATGGGGGATGGCGGGGCTTGTTGGGGCGATATTCTACACCTCTGAAAAGTTTCGCGAAAGGTTTCCGACTCCGATAGCCGGATGGCTCTCTGTTCATCCGGACGAGGGGGATTTCATATACACCGAAAAAAACGCCCATCCTGAAATTTATGACTCGGCGGCGCAGTTCGATATAGGCAGTTCAAATCTTCAGGGCATAAATTCATTCGGTGCGGCCTTTGAATACATGAGTTCGATAGACTTTGGTCGGATGCGCGAGAGGATATTTAGCCTTTCCGACATCCTGATAAGAGGGCTTTCCAAGCTTCCGGTGAGGATAGTATCTCCAGTCGCAGACCCCGATGAAAGGTCTGCTAGCACATCTTTTTCAGTTGGAGAGAAAAGCAAAGAGCTGGTCTCATACCTCAGCAACAGGAAAATCTTAGTGTCCTACAGAGGCGGCAACATCCGCGTCGCTATAAATATCTTCAACGATGAAGGGGATATCGAAAAGCTGCTCGATGCTGTGGGTGATTTTATAAGATGAAGGAGCGGCGGCCACTTGCCATGGACAATTGGCCATCGAATAAAACCATCGATCGCAGCTGGTCAATGGTCTATGGTCCATTGTCAATCGTCACGAGTTACGAGTAACCAGTCACGGTTTTTACCAAGTGGGTTGTCATTTGTTCAGAATATGATAGGCTAAACGGCAACAAGACAGGGGGGATCATGAAATCCATAATTTTCTTTTCGACCGCCGTTCTTCTGTATCTGCTTTTATTTCCCGCAAATCTTTTGGCCCAAAATGCAGGGTGTATGTGTCCATGCGACTGTTCTGTCTCCGGTGCGGTTGGAAGAGTTGCCCCTTTGGCTCCTTCCGGCGGATCTTCCTACGAGGGAGGGGATACGCGTTCTGCTCCTGTAAATCCTATGTACGCTCCGCCGCCAGCCCCGTCGTCGGCGTCCCTGCCTCCGCCTCCAACCCCCGCCCCTCCATCCTCGGGGGCGCAATATACCGGCCGTCATTCAGACCTTCCATCCGGATGGGATGAGCCCGTGGCCCTTCCTCCGGGAACCATAAGAATAGAGGATCTTCCGTCGCGCTATGGCGCTGGTGCGGGATCAGCTCAGGCTGCTTCTCAAACCATGCAGGCTCCGGCTGCAACAGCAGCTCCTTACGCGCCGATACCCCCTGCTGATGTTGAAGATATGACCGCTTCGCCGTCAGGCGGTGCCAAGAAACCTCCTTCAAGATGGGGACACTGATCCATATCTTGAATATCGATTGATCATTCCGGGGACATGTATCTGTACGTGTCCCCGGAGTCTTAATATCCATAAATTCCATTGTTCTCTAAGATGTTTTTTGTATCTGTCATCATAACCGATTTTAAGGTTCAGCTTGGCGGTGCAGCTGCCAAATATCTTGCATTGTGAACGGGCGCTGAAATAGTTTCATATAGAGATATGTGTATACATATCAAAGATATACAGTCTTGACATTCCAATTTGGAATATCAAATTGAGGGTGATATGTCACAAACCACATTGATCGCTCCGGAGAAGATCGAAAGAAAAATCTGTTTTATTCGGGAGCAAAAGGTCATGTTGGATAGAGATTTGGCTGAGTTGTACGAAGTCGAGACTTTCAATCTCAACAAGGCTGTGAAACGTAATATCGAAAGGTTTCCAGCTCATTTCATGTTTCAATTAACAGAGTCTGAATTCAGGAAATTAAAACTGAGATCTCCAATTCGATATGGGGTGGCCGTCGGATGCTTCCATATGCATTTACCGATAAGGGGTGATTGATGTTTATCATTGTTAATAAATTGAGACTTTGCTAGCCCATCGACATCTATTAAATTTCTGGACGTCAGTCCCCGGAATTTTAATAAACATATCTATCAAGGAGGATTTCGATGCAGGAATTCAAACCCTATGTTCAGGCAGATACCCATCTGAAAGATTTTTCCCTCAAATCCATCGTTATAGGTGTTCTCCTAGGGATTCTCTTTGGATCGGCCAATGCGTATCTAGGCTTGAGAGTCGGGCTTACCATATCGACCTCCATCCCTCTTGCGGTGATAGCAGTGGCATTTTTCCGAATGATGAGACCGATATTCGGGCACACCGGAATACTCGAGGCTAACATCGTCAACACGACTGGTTCGGCCTCATCTTCGCTGGCATCGGGAGTCATCTTTACGATCCCCGCATTGTTTCTATGGGGATTTTCACCCTCTATTTTTCAGATAGGAACTCTGGCCCTCTTCGGAGGGGTCCTCGGAGTTCTCTTCATGATTCCGCTTCGCAGGTTTTTGATAGTCAAGGAGCATGAAAATCTTCCCTATCCGGAAGGAACAGCTTCAGCACAGGTTCTTATAGCTGCGGAGGCCGGCGGCACGCATGCCAAGAGCGTATTTCTAGGCCTCGGCGTCGGCGCTATCTACAAGGCGATTCTAGGCTTTTTGAAGGTGATATCTGCGCATGTTTCGGTTGCGATCCCCGTTTTGCGAAAGGCTGTGATAGGGCTTGAGACCTCGCCCGCGCTTCTTGGCGTCGGATTCATCCTTAATTACAAAATAGCTTCTGTGATGGTGGCCGGCGGCCTCCTCTCCTGGGTCGTTCTAATCCCGCTTATTGCCACGTTCGGCGAGGGGTTTACGGTCCCATTTTTTCCGGAGATGGTGAAACCTATTATAGAGATGTCGCCGGATGAAATCTGGACGAGATATATCAGATATATCGGCGCGGGGGCGGTGGCGTTTGCGGGAATAATAACGGTGCTCAAGTCTATTCCGACGATGTACGCATCTCTGAAGGTAGGGCTTGCGGAACTTACCAAACGCGGCAGCTTGAGAGAAAGTCAGCTTAGAACCGACCGCGATCTTCCGATGATAATCGTATTCGGCGGCGCTCTTCTCGTAATAATAGCTATCGCTGCGATGCCGCATATCATAGGTGCCGGAGGAGGTATAATTATAAGAATTCTTTCTGCGATATGCATCGCAGCCTTCGCATTTCTCTTCGTCACAGTGAGTTCCCGCATCGTGGGGATGGTTGGTGTTACATCCAACCCTACATCGGGGATGACGATAGTGGCGCTGCTTGGCACCTCGTTTCTCTTTGCTCTTCTCGGTTGGACGGATGACTCCGCAAAGGCTGCAGCCCTGACGGTCGGAACGGTCGTGGCGGTGGCCGCTTCCATAGCAGGGGATATTTCGCAGGATCTGAAAACCGGATATATCATTGGAGCGACTCCTGCCAAACAGCAGTTTTCGGAAATCTTCGGTGCGGTATGCTCCGCGTTTTTCATCGCCGCAGCGGTATGGCTTCTCGGCGAGGCGTTTACGTTCGGTTCCGCAGAGCTTCCGGCTCCGCAAGCGACTCTTATGAAGACGGTGGTGGAAGGGGTTCTACAGGGAAATCTTCCGTGGGGGCTTGTATTCATAGGTGCGGCGATATCGCTCGTGGCCGAGCTCGTCGGATTGAAATCTCTGGCCTTCGCAGTTGGAATTTACCTTCCCCTCTCGACGATGATGCCTGTATTTATCGGAGGAGTTATCAGAAGGGTCGTCGATTATATCAGGTGCAAGAAGGAGAGCCTCGCCGAAGATGCCAAGGATCAGGGGCTGCTGTTTAGCTCCGGCCTCATCGCCGGCGAAGGGATCATGGGAGTTGCGATAGCCTTCTACGCATTCTTCCTCGGAAAGCCGAAGGGGATCGGGTTTGAATTGACGGGGGCTTCAGGCCAGATCGCCTCCTTTGCGATATTCATGGCGCTCGCTCTATTCATATTCAGGATGGCGCGCAAAAAGGCGTGATTAACAACCGTGACTCGTAACTTGCAAATAAAAAACCCCCGCCATCGGCGGAGGGTTTTTGCGTGCGATATTTGATCGCTATTCTACCGATATGAACATCCATCTGCCAAATAGCTTCTCGGGAGTATCGATATAGAGCGTCGATGAATGATCCATTATAGATTGTATCCACGCTATCGGAGGTGTTATTGGTTCTTTATCGAGTTCTATGTATTGAAAAATCCTCTGTTCATGGTTGCTAAGATTTTCATTTTCCTTGATGTCTTCCTTTACTAATACGCCTTGTTCATCAAAAGTCGGTACGATATGAAACTTCTTTTTATTATCCCATTCAGATACGGCGACTGGCCTCCCTTCAGGGGAATATCCGGCCTCTAGAACTGTTTCAACTTTGTCCGATGTTAATAATGTTGTTATTTTGGAGAGTCTGGTTTCTTCATCATAGTGGATAACGTTGACTATATCATTTACCTTAAGGTAGCCATCTGCGAATTGAACCGGAAGCCCTGAGTCGCTGAATTCTACCCACTGTTCTCGAGGTGGTATCTTTAGCGGTGGCGTCAGCGTGCCGCTTCCGGTGCAGATGTCGCACATATGGAGTTCTCGAGGTGGTATCTTTAGCGGTGGCGTCAGCGGTTTAATATCGATTGGTACAGTCCTGTCAATATACAGGTTGTCGCTGGATTCTACTTGGTATTGAGGCCTCGATGTTTTCCCGTTGGGTAGTTTGGGTAGTAATGACTCCTTTGGAATACGCAGTTCAATTAAATTATTATCACGAATACCTGTCCCTAGTAGGGGGCGGAATATATAAGGAGGGTCTACTACAGCTAATGCATCTATACTGTTGCCTTGGAGTACATGACCGGATATCCCCTGCGTGGCTTTCTCGTCTGAATTGAAAACCGCAATAAGTTTTTTTACCATCGCATTTTCAGAGGCCTCCGTAAATTCCGGTCTATAAGTTATTTTGGTAATAGTTTTTCCTTCGCTGTCTTGTGCTTCTTTTTTCTCAATCACTCCTTCTCTGCCGTAGGTCAATAGTACCTTTTTTGTGAGAGTATCTTCTGGGCCGACATGGTGACTTACAGTTACTGGCCTGTTCTCTGTGTCGTACTCAAACTTTATTCCTTCGACTGGAGACAGTGTTTCATCGCCTCTTTCACCTAAACTCTCCTTGGCGGCGACAAGACGTCCTTCCTCATCGTATGAGATCTCAATTGCACCATGCAATATATTCTTTGATGCGTCGAGAGTGTAGTAATCTATCCTGCTCAGAGCTTTGTGTTTTTGGGGAGGTGGAGGCACTATCCTGCTTAGACATACTCCACCTGTACAGACGAGATCGCTGTCGCAGGGTGGGTCGCTGTCGCGGCAGGACTGGTTTAGTCCGCCGACGCCGTCTAAAATTATATTGTCTAATCCATCCTGACAGGCGGTAAACGACAGGGCCATCGTGATCGCCATCATTCCTAGAAATATCTTTTTCATACCATCCTCCTGAGTTCGAATTAGTTACTCTTTTGAGATATAGCTAGCAATTGACAATAACTAATAAGGTCCACACTTTCAGTAAGGCCATCCCATCTCCCAAATATCAAAGCTGGTTCATCTACACCATAGAGCGTAGTGGTAGGGAACATGCTTGTGCTTATCTTATTGATCGGCGGCATTATGGGTTCAACATCACTATACGTATATTCGTACGTTATAGTCTTTTTTTCACTTATGCCATCGGGTGATGGACGACAGGCACCATCGAAGGAGGTTAGCTCTTCCTCAAGGATTGCGCCGCTCGAATTCCTCTTGACGACCTTTAAGATTTTGCATTTAGACTTGAGGTCTATCCCTCCAGTACTGATATCATATGTTTTAACCGTTAACTGGGTTGTTTTGTCAGTTAGTGTCCCATCTTTTGATGATCTATTGAAAATAGTGTGTGAGGTAGTTCGGTTGATCGAGTCTGCAGTAGGGTTATTGTCTGGTTCAGGGATAGATAAAATACTTGAGAGCCTCATATCATCATCATATTTGTATTCGGATATCATCTTACTAGGTATTCCGAATAACAGCGGAACACCGCTGGCTAAGCTATAGTATGAATCTTTTTTAGGAAATCCTTCGCTATTATACTCGATGGTTCTTTCGAAAAAATTTTTTGGTGTGTCGGTATTGGTCGTACCACACCCATCAGTTATGGCCCCCATTAAATCTTGATCGGAACCTCCTTTGCTCGGCCCCATTTCTACCCAGTTGTTATCTTTATTGCGGTAATACAAATGCCATGTCGCGACTCCATTCTGGTAGGTCACTGAAATTTTTCTGTAAGGCCCATGAGTTTGATGATTAAAAATAACCTCATGGAGTTTCCCATCTTCATAATAACTGTACGCTAGCTTCCCTATCCCTTTCTCAATCATTTTCACATCCCCGTTTGTATCTTCAAATGAATGTTCGAGATAACTCTCTATCTCCTTTATTCTATCGTTATCATAATATGTAAAATTCATCTGCGATATTTTCAATCCGGATCGGGGGTCCGCTGGTAGTCGGCTTAGGTCAGTTTTTATTAGCCTACCACTAGCATCGTAATTAAAAGTTATGACATCCCTGTAATGAGGGTTTGGGATTTCTCTGCCGTTTCCATCATAATGACGACTACTGCCAAATGTAACGCTTTTGAGAGAGAGATATTTTCCAGGCTCTGGTGACGGTGGGGTAACGGGGGAACCTGCCTCACCTGCTTCACCTACCTCACTTACTTCACCCACCTCATCTGCGCTACCAAGGAACAGGCCGTTGATACGATCGTGACAGGCGGCAAATGACAGGACGATCGTGATCGCCATCATTCCCAGAAATATCTTTTTCATATCAGCCTCCTGAGTTAAACTCCATACGTCGAATAAAGCAAAATCGATGCCACCCTAAAACAGGGCGGATTGCAGCATCTTAACCCTTGATTATTCTATGCTTTTTTGTATGAATGCGCATCTGGGCTCTTTCTCAATTTGGTATTATGCGAATCGGGGCTATCCCTTGGTCAAAAAAATGGCAAATGCAGGCAGATAGTCGTTTCCAGCTCATTATACCGACATACCGTTTTTGGGGTGAAAAGTAAAGGGACTAGCGATTGCCTACAACTCCTCCTGATGCGAGTGGGATATGGAAATAAATTTTGTTTTAAGGAACCTCTGAAAAGCTAGCTACAACAATAACTTCGACCATGGACAATTGACCATCGACCAAAACATCAAGAAGCTAGAATCTAGAAGTGAGAAGCGAGATTTCTACAGGCGAGGTTTTTCTAGCTTCTAGCCTCTCGCTTCTAGCTTCTGTTTTTCCCAGTCACGGTCGTTG
>JAAZCA010000009.1 GCA_012513515.1 Myxococcales bacterium
AAAACATAGTCGCTATATCTTCCAGTAAGATGTGTTGCCAAATCACCACTTAAAAGATTTGCGTTTGAACCCGTGATAACAATCTTGTATTTTTCTCTTAACCTATTGATAAAAAGTTCCCAACCTTTGATGTTTTGTATTTCATCAAACAGTAAATATTCAAAGTCCCCGTAGATTGAATAAAACGTTTCGAGAAGAGAATTAAAATCTTCCGTTTTAAAAGATATCAATCGTTCATCATCAAAATTAATCGAGGCATATTTGCTACCTTTCAGCAGAAGATGCCCAAATATTGACTTTCCGGCACGTCTTAGACCGCTTAAAAGCAAAACGTTTGGGCTTGCCAGAGTCTTTTTACACTTATCAAATCCTAATCTATTGATAATATTATTGTTTTCCAGCTTCTCCTTAATCAAAGCTTCCTGATCAAAAATGACTTTTTTAATAATATTATTATTCATAACGATTATATTTATATATTATTATCGATGTAAATGCAAATATTAACCGATCTTGTTTTTAACATCGATTCCTCCGACCCCAAAAATCATAGCAGATATTGCCAGGCCGGAATTATGTCGACATCACCTTCAGCTGAATAAAGGTTGTCAGAAACGATGCACTTGGTTGAATTTTTAAAATCGGACTTCTCGAGGTTTGAAAATTCCCTCTCAGGCAGAGTTTCGCCGACGGAAACCTGAACGAGGTGGTTTTTACCATCCCGATTGAATACAAAATCTATCTCGGGGGCTTCATTGTATCCGAGCAGCTTTTCCCCTTTGAGTTTGTTATAAACCAAGTTCTCCACCGAAAACCCCTCGTCACTGTCAAAGCTCGTCGCCATGACATTGCGCAATCCCAGATCCACCGTGTAAATCTTCCTGTTGTGCGTCTCGCGAAGCTTGTGCTTCAAAGAAAAAGCAAACGGGGACAAAAAAGAAAATATGCACGCGCGTTCGAAATAGGTGATATATTCCTTGAGAGTATCGACGGCTATTCCCATGGAGCCGGCAATATTCCTGTAACTTAGGGCCCGCCCCACGTTCGACATCAGATAAAGCGCCAGATTCTCAAGCTTTACGGGCTGGCGAACATTATATTTTCTGACAAGGTCGCGATATATTATATCCTGAAAATACTGCCTGAGGAGGCTTTCCTGCAAAGACCGATCTTCGGTCAAAACGACCCCCGGGAAACCTCCCTCATGAAGATAATTCCGAAAATAATATGCCAGCTCACTTTTTTCGTCGCCGTACTGAGAAAAAGTTTTTTTCTCGACCGAAGTCCCCTTTTTGAAAAATATGTATTCCTGAAAATCGAGGGGCTTGATTTCAAAAGAGAGGTTGCGACCCGTCAGAAGCGTCGCAAGCTCGGCCGACTGAAGCGTTGAAGAGGAACCCGTAAGCAGCAGATGAATGGATTTTTTTTGCTCATAAATCTTATTCGCCCAGCTTTCCCAGCCTGCGACTTCCTGAATCTCGTCGAAAAAGAGATAAATTCTCCCCTTGGGATTGGTCAGGGATTTTGCAAATTCGAGGATGCTGTCCAAAAAATTCACATCTTCCAGATGCGGCAGGAAGATGTTATTCTCAAAATTCACAAATATTATATTTTCGGTCGGGACTTCATCCTCGAGAAGTTTTTGAACGAGCTGATAAAGAATGGTGCTCTTCCCGGATCTCCTCACTCCATAGAGAACCTTTATCTCATTTAACGAAAAAGATTTATAAATGTTTTCGACATATCTCGGGCGCGGCTTGCCGATAAAGTTATCGAATCGCTTACCATGCCACCAAGGATTTGCCTGCTCTAGATATTCTTCGATTCTGGGGTTCATGTCGTTTATATACTACACTTTAACGCTATTTTTGTCGAGTACATTTGACAGTACGATAATATGACACATTAACAAGGAGTTACGACAATAACAAATTGTTCCTTACCTTATTTCTATCAATAGTGATGCAACTAAACGCACATAATATTGCAGTATGTCGCAATTACCTGTCATAGCAGCGAGCGTCTTTTTATAACATACTGTTTTTATTAACATATTTCGCTGATTCAAAATGGCACTGATCATAAAAATCCCCGTTGAAGACCTCTTATCGAATCTTAAGAGCCTTATACATAATACGAAAGATACCAATCGATGAATCTGTCTATTCCATCCCTGATACTCGTCGAGGGTTTAAACCCCACATCCCGCATCAGATCATCGACATCGGCATAGGTGGCAGGGACATCGCCGCGCTGCATAGGAAGGAGCTCCATCTTCGCCTTTTTGCCGAGTTTATCCTCGATCGCCTTTATAAAATCGAGCAGCTCTACGGGGTTGTTGTTGCCGATGTTGTAGACTTTATAAAGATCAGAAGTTAGAGGCGAGAGGCTAGAAACTAGAGAACCGCTTTTTTCTCGCTTCTCGCTTCTAGAATCTAGTCTCTGCTCCACCTGAAATCTATTCCCTACGCGCAACACCCCTTCGACGATGTCGTCTATGTAGGTGAAGTCCCTCTTCATGTGCCCCTCGTTGAAGACCTTGATCGGCTCGCCCGCGAGTATGCGCTTGGTGAATTTAAAAAGTGCCATATCCGGCCTTCCCCACGGCCCGTAGACGGTGAAGAAGCGCAAGCCTGTCGTCGGAATCCCGTAGAGATGGCTGTAGGTGTGGGCCATCAGCTCGTTTGCCTTTTTCGTCGCCGCGTAGAGCGATATCGGATGATCGACGTTGTCGCTGGTGGAAAATGGCAGCTTCGTGTTGGAGCCGTAGACGGAGCTGGAGCTGGCGTATATTAAATGCCGACCAACAGAGGCTAGAGGCGAGAGGCTAGAAACTAGAGAACCGCTTTTTTCTCGCTTCTCGCTTCCAGCATCTAGCTTCTGATCTTTCGTCCACTGTTTCCGGCAACCTTCAAGAATGTGCAGAAATCCGACTAGATTGGACTGCACATAGACATGGGGATTGTCTATCGAATACCTGACGCCCGCCTGCGCCGCCATATGATAGACCTTCGAAAATTCGTGCTCGTTAAAAAGTTTTTCCATGGCGCCGCGATCGGCGAGATCCATTTTCAAAAATTCGAATTTCTCATCCTTCGAAAGAATTGCAAGGCGGGACTCTTTGAGCGTGACATCATAATAGTCGTTCAGGTTGTCGATGCCGACTACATCATGCCCCTCGGAAAGAAGCCTCTTCGTTATATGAAAGCCGATAAAGCCGGCAGCGCCCGTGACCAGTATCTTCATTCCAGATTTTCCTCCATTTTGATGATCTTCTTGCGAACACTCGGATCGCTTAAGATCTGAATCAGATTTACAACCTTGTGCGAGTCGCTCTCCATGGGCTCGGGTGATGCGTTGAGTATCACGCAATTGCTCTCGCTCTTAAGCGGCATCCCGCGCCTGAGAGCCCCCCACTTTCCCCTCGCAAAGAAATACTCGATGAGTTCCGCGACCTCTCCATCGCCGTTCAGATAATAGGTTGAGATCCCTTCACCTGAAAGCTTGTCGAAGATCCCTTCCATCTGAATCTGAATTCCTCGGTACGACTTCACCGTGCGCACGACGTAGCGATAAGAACGCATCGCCGTCTGTGCGAAACCTTCCGGTGTGAGAAGATAATCGAGCGAACGGCGGTTCAAGTGGCTGGTCTTTACGTAGCCGGTCTTTACGAGCTTCTTTATGACCGCGTTGATAAGCCCCACCGAAAGCCCCGTGCGGCGCGCGATCTCGCGCTGCGATATCCCCGAATCGGAATCGTGCAGGGATTCGAGCACAGTAAGTTCATTGTGAGATAGGAAGGGCATGGGAGAAACTAGAAGCTAGATGCTAGAAGCGAGAAGTGAGATAGTCATTTATAAGTACACCATTTATCGTGAAGAGCAAAAAGCATCTTCCCGACTTCGTCATATTGTTGAGAATAGTAATTGTATTTTTCAGAATCGATATAATTGCACCGGAAGGAAAACTCCAGCCAAACCATGGTTTCTTCACATGATCCGGAGGAATCAATCAAATGGCGTTTAAAGATATTTTCAAAAGTTCTCTTAGCCCATCCTTCAGCTATGTTTGCAGGTATCGACCTTGAGGCCCTTCTGATCTGATCGGTCAGCCCGTACTTTTCCTCTCTTGGAAAAGTGCTTGTAAGCCGAAAAAGCTCCATCGCAAGATCAAATGATTTTGTATAAACTATCAAATCTCTGTAAGTTTTAATCTTTTCGCGTGGCATCTTTCTAGCTTCTAACTTCTAGATTCTAGCTTCTGATTTAAAACACGCTACCGCCCATATGAGCATCTGGGTAGATGCGCACTTGCAAGGAACTAATTGATTTTACTACATTTTTTAGAATAAAATCCTTATCCGACAAGAATGTTCATTTCATGAACGCTCAGGAGTTGAACGCTTGTATTGTGATGGGAATAAAAGGTCAATGATAAAATAGAGGTTCGATGGCCCAGGAGATAACCATCAATTAGAAATCATCTGAATAACGGAAAAGAGGCTCCCGGGGCCCATCTTTCAAGGTACGGTGTCATTTGCGGGTTACGGCCCGCAAATGCACCTCCGCTCTCGATCGGCGTAGCATAACAACCATGGATACGCCGATCTCCGAGAGGCCCTTGAAAGATGGGCCCCTAGCGCCTCTTCTTTTCCGTTATTTAAGATGGGCAGTGTTTGATTTCGATGGTTTTGATGGGGTTCCCCTGTAGGAGACATTGGCGCGTCTACGAGACCGACCGTATTCGGAAGTCAAAAATCAGATCGCTTTCCTGATTTGGAGGCCGACAGCGGAGGACATCCAAATCAGCTTAAAGCGACTGATTTATGACGACGGATAGGGAGGCGAAGTGCGCCCGGTCGACGAAGGGGGAACCCCGTCAAAAGAGAAGTGAATGCGGGACCTCATTATAATTGGTTTTCAGAACTGTTTGATCAAATCTTGATTTGTACAGACAATCGCCTTAGAAGCGGCAAGAAACTGTTTCGCACATTCGACTATTTTAATTCAAGATCAGGATTTTGAAGAAGAAAGTTAAGGACCATCCAGACCGGATTTGAAATGAGGGTTTTCGTCAGTAGATTATTATCCATATATATGGACAATTATCCATATATACGGATAATATGTCAAGCGCTGACTTCTTAGAATTGCTTTCAGAAATAGAACTTATCGATGATTGGTTATTCCTTCTCTATATCCGCGGCGGAGATATCGCATTTGATCTGATGATGCATGATCTCCAAAAGGACACGGACGCGGCCTGCTGCGGTGGCGGGTTTTTCGAGTATCCCGATGAGGTCCTTGAAGGCCCCGCGCCTGATGCGAACGGAGTCCCCCTTCTTCATCGTGAGCCCCTGTTCGATAACTCCCTCCCCACTCATGCGATCAAGTATCAGATCCAGCATGCCGTCTGGAAGCGGAACCGGCTTCTCGCCGTCACCCAGTATTTTTCTGACCCCGCGTGTATAGCGAATCATCCTATGGAGGTTGGTGTCACTAAGATCGGCAGCCACGAATATATAAGATGGAAAGAGAGACTTCACGCGGCAGGTGGAGCAGCTCTTTCCCCGAACCGCACTGCGGATCTTCGGGGAGCAGGCCTCTATGCCCGCATTTTTAAGAAGGGCGCAAACACCGTCTTCCGACATAGGCTTTGTCTGGATCACGTACCATTCCATAGGGATCATCTATTATATGAGAACGGTCAAAGCAATGTACAAATGAAGAGATTACGAAGGTTGAGGTTGAGTGTAACTATCAAAATATTTTACGACATATTTTATTTTCACTCATAATCAAATCTACAAGTAAGGATAATACCATTCAGTGAATAACGGAAAAGAGGCTCCCGGGGCACATCTTTCAAGGTACGGTGTCATTTGCGGGTTACGGCCCGCAAATGCACCTCCGCTCTCGATCGATGCATCTTATAGCCATTGACGCATCGATCTGCGAGAGGCCCTTGAAAGATGGGCCCCTAGCGCCTCTTCTTTTCCGTTATTCAGATGGGCAGTGTTTGATTTCGATGGTTTTGATGGGGTTCCCCTGTAGGAGACATTGGCGCGTTTACGAGACCGACCGTATCCGGAAGTCAAAAATCAGATCGCTTTCCTGATTTGGAGGCCGACAGCGGAGGACATCCAAATCAGATGAAAGCGAATGATTTGTGACGACGGATAGGGAGGCGAAGTGCGCCCAGTCGACGAAGGGGGAACCCTGTCAAAACAGAAGCGAATGTAAGAGCCCATTGTAACTAGTTTTCAGAATTGCTCGATCAAATATTGATTTATACATATTGCGGTTAAGATTTTCTCAGCATTAACCCGCTTTTCCATCGGTCAACCAATGGTCAATAGTCGATGGTCAATGGTCGTTTTTAAAAGGATATCCCGCTCGACAAGCGGGCGGCTTTCTGTTCTTAATCCGCGCCATGCCATACTTGGGAGAAATCGCAGCGCTGCTTACGGCCTTCTCATGGTCGGCCTGCGCGCTGTTTTTTACGGCGGCGAGCCGCAAGATCGGCTCCTTCTCCATGAGCCACTACAGAATGCTGTTCGGCTTCATCATGATCTCTACGGCACAACTCATTTCGAAGGGAACCTTGATTCCCATCGAAATTTCCAACTCCGATTTTCTCCTTCTGGCTGCCAGCGGAATCGTCGGATATTTCATATGCGACACATGCCTATTTCAAAGCTATGTCGATATCGGTCCTAAACTCGGGATCTTGTTATTCAACCTCTACCCCTTCGGAAGTGCACTGATGGCCCGCATCTTTTTAGACGAAGTGCTATCCTTTTCGGCCTGGATCGGGATGACGGTGACGCTGTTCGGGGTCTGTTTCGTTTTGATAGACGGCGGCGGAGAACACCTAAAAATCAAGAGAGCGCATCTCGTACGGGGAATATCACTCGCACTTGCGGCGGCCCTGATCCAGGGGGTCAGCTTCACGCTTGCAAAGCCGGCGATGGCAACCGGAGGGGCGGACCCGCTCACGGCTACATTTATAAGGGCTCTTTTCGGCGGCAGCTCGTTTTGGCTCGTCAGCATGTTCCGGGGCAGGCTCGGAAGCGTGCTGTCGAAATTTAAGCAGAGGCGCCCTATCCTTCTAATTCTCGCGGGAGCTGTTATCGGACCATTTATCGGCGTCTGGCTCTCGATGACGGCTTTAAAACTGGCTCCGGTCGGAATAGCATCGACGCTGATGTCGCTGATGCCTATCCTAATATTGCCGATGAGCGCATTAGTGCATAAAGAGAGGATAAGCTGGCGGGCGCTAGTTGGCGCCGCAATATCATGTGCTGGGGTCGCAATTCTGCTAAATGGCGCATGAGTTCAAAAAAACTTGCCATTTTGCTAAGGATTCGTTAGGAAGCGGCACTCAAATCGTCATCTGGTTAATAACCCTGTAAATATGACGATTGCTGAAACGGTAGACAAAAAGGAACTCTGTTTGATTTGAAGGGCTGTTAGGTCAGGGGCCGGCGGGTGATTAGCTCAGTTGGTAGAGCAGCTGACTCTTAATCAGCGGGTCGCAGGTTCGAATCCTGCACCACCCACTGACTCCTGAGGAAAAGCCCTGCGACAAGCGGAGTTCCTTTTTCATTTCTTCTTCGCTGCCTTTTTCCACGCATAATTCGGGCTCGCCATCGCGAGCATAGTCCCCTTGTCGACCTTGAGATTGTGCGCGACCACGTCGCATTTCACCGCAAAAAGGAAGAAGATCGGCAGCTTCTCATCTATCATCGTCTCAAAATTCCCCTGCCCCTTGCTTATTATAACGTCGGCGTTCTTGCACGCAGCGCGAAATTCCTTGGAACAGCTCTTTATAAGCGTCCCCGGAATCGTAGAACCGGACTCCATGATCTCGGCAAACTCGCCGATTCCGGCCTCGACTGCGTCCTCCAAAAGGGAATCGTTTAAAATAGGGGCAGAGCGCACGGCGTAGATGTAGTCGATCTTTTTCGGGAGAAATTCCAGCATCAGACGATCAAAATATATCTCGCCCGTATTATCACCGACGATTAAAACCTTTTTGGCGTGGGAGAGCCTCTTTTTCAGAAGATCGATATCGAGGCGCCCGAATTTTTTCATCGCAAGTTTTGTTATGGCATTTTTCAGCTCAAGCATGACCGGCAGGCCGTAATCGATAACGTTTGAGACGGTGGCAAAGCGCACCGCCATCTCAAGTGGGGATTTCGATTTTTTTATTGCGGCCCTGCATTTCGGCAGCATCTCCGCCGCGCGCTCATTCTCCATCTTTTTTACCAGCTTAAACGGATCGTGAATGCCGGCAAATTTCTTCTTAACCATGTCGAGGACCTGCACGGAGAGCTCTGGAGGGGTACTCTCCAAATCCAGATCCTTTACCATAGCCGCGAGGATGCGAAAGAGTTCTATCGACTCGCTCCTTGGCATAGCGCTGTATTTGCATATGCGGTTTAGCTGGTTGAAAAGGCAAAGTATGCATTCCGGTTCGGTTCTCATGGTGGGCGGTAGTATACGAAATGGATAGATCAGTCCATGGTAAAAGAATAGATAGTTGGGCCGCATTATTTCTAGCAACTTGGAATCCCGCAGCAACCGATAACTAGATTGGGAGAGGGGCACTCGAGAGGCGGAGATGCCTGCGTTTGAGGACGAGATCACCGATCGCGCCAAGGTCGAGGAGGAAAAAGACGATTCCGACACCTCCGAAAAGGAACATAAACATAAGCGCACGATTCTAGAATTTATAATAGATGCAAACGAAGAGGACGAGGACTTCTGGGAAGAGGAATTTTACGAATCCATCGTCAGGATAAAAAAACGCCACCCTGCAGAGGGGTTGTAAAAAAAGAGCCGCCCGAAGGCGGCTCTTCTCATTTGCATACGATTTCAAAAACTAGCCGAGTATCGCCTTGAGGTCCTGCTGAGCCGTAGTCGTGGGCATTATGTTGAATTTTTCCACGAGGACGTTAAGCACCGCAGGGGTTACAAAGGCCGGAAGACTCGGCCCAAGCCTTATATTCTTTATTCCAAGATGAAGAAGCGTGAGAAGTATGCATACGGCCTTCTGTTCATACCATGAAAGAATCAGCGACAGAGGAAGATCGTTTACGCCGCACTTGAATGCGTCGGCAAGCGCCACCGCAATCTTTATCGCCGAGTAGGCATCGTTGCACTGCCCGATATCGAGAAGCCTCGGAATTCCGCCGATATCGCCAAACTCCATCTTGTTAAAACGATACTTGCCGCAAGCCAGCGTCAGTATCACCGAATCTGAAGGAACGCTTTCGGCAAACTCGGTATAATAATTGCGCCCCGGCTTCGCGCCGTCGCAGCCCCCTATGAGGAAGAAGTGCTTGACCGCGCCGGATTTAACCGCATCGATCACCTTGTCGGCAACGCCTAGCACCGCATTTCTGCCGAATCCTACAGTGATATATTTCTCTTCGCCATCGGCGGCAAAGCCATCGGATGAAAGCGCCATCTCTATCGCTGGAGCGAAGTTCTTATCCGCTATGTGATGGACGCCGGGCCATGCGACAAGGCCTGTCGTGAATATCCTGGCCTTGTAGCTGTCGCGCGGCTTCTGGATGCAATTGGTGGTCATTATTATCGAACCCGGAAATGCGTCGAACTCCTTCTGTTGGTCCTGCCATGCGCCACCGTAATTTCCGACGAGGTGTTTGTATTTCTTGAGCTGCGGATATCCGTGGCACGGCAGCATCTCTCCGTGCGTGTAGACGTTTATCCCCTTCCCTTCCGTCTGCTTGAGTATCATCTCGAGATCTTTTAGGTCGTGCCCTGAAACGAGCACCGCCTTCCCCTTCACCGGCGTGACGCGAACCTTGGTTGGAACTGGGTGGCCATAGGTGCCAGTGTTGGCGGCGTCTAGAAGTTCCATGACGCGGAGATTGACCTCGCCGCACTTGAGAATCTTTCCGAGAAGTTCGTTGACGTCGGAAGGGTTGGAGGCGAGGAATGAAAGCGCCTCGTGGAAAAACGCGAATACCGAATCGTCCTCCTGGCCGAGCACGTGAGCATGGTCAGCATAGGCCGCCATCCCTTTAAGACCGTACACCAGAGTCTCATGCAATCCGACGATATCTTCGCCGAGCTTGGTCTTGCGATCTGGAATTGAAAAGTGTCCAGCCTGTTTCTCGAGCGAGGCCAGGTCCTTTGCCGGTTCGAATGAAGGGGCTGGCGCATCCTTGCCGAGGGCATCTGCCAGATTTTTTCTGATCGACTTGTATTTCTCTATAAATGGAAGATATCTATTCTCGTCGAAATTCACGTTCGTGACTGTCGTAAAAAGCGCCTCTACGACGAAAAGGTCGGCATCTCTCGTCTTGATGCCTCGTTTTCTAGCTTCGTGTGCCAGCACAGAAACGTCCTTTGCGCTCTGCACCAACAGATCTATCATCGAGGATACCTCGGGCTCCTTGCCGCATACCCCCTTCATCGTACATCCCTTGCCTCCGACCGTCTGTTCGCACTGATAGCAAAACATTTTCGTGTCCATACATATTCTCCTTTTGAAAGTTAAGCGACAATTCACGAACCTATTTAGGTTTTGGTCAATTGTCTATGGTCAATAGTCCATAGTAACAGAGCTAATCATCTTCCCTGACTCCTCCTTCCAGGCTTATGATCGTCTTTTTGATGCGCACCCTCACTCCTGACGATTCCGCAGCCCTCTGCACAAGCGAAAAAAGTCCGGCGCAGCAAGGCACCTCCATCATGACGACCTCGATTGAACGAAAATCATTTGTCTGTATCATCGCGGCGAGTTTTTGCACGTAGGGATCGGTGTTGTCTAGCTTGGGGCAGGCCATCGCAACGACTCTCCCCCTGATAAAATCGTGATGTAGATTTGCATACGCGACAGCGGTGCAGTCGGCCAGAAGAAGCAGATCGGCGTTTTTCAGATAGGGGGCATTGACCGGGATCAGGGCCAGCTGAACGGGCCAATGCGTAAGTTCGCTCGCAATTCCACAGCACTTGTTGCGCTGCGCCTCAACCTTAGCCTCAGCCTTAGCCTTTCCCGCAACCTTGAGTTCCTTCGCCATCGTGCCGGGGCAGCCGCATGGAAGCGGTGACTCGTTACTCGTAACTCGTGACTGGTTGGAAGAACTGCACCCCTTAGTTTCATCAGGGATAGTACTACTGCCTTCGCGCATCGCCTGTTTCTCTACAGCTGTTTCATCGAAGGCCTCGGCCTCACGTTCCTCTATAGTGATGGCGCCGCGCGGGCACTCGCCTAGGCATGCGCCAAGGCCGTCGCAATAGACATCGCTTACCAGCCTCGCCTTGCCGTCCACGATCTGAAGCGCCCCCTCCTTGCATGAGGGAATGCACAGCCCGCAGCCGTCGCATTTTTCTTCGTCTATCTTGATGATCTTCCTGATGACCTTTGGCATCCCTGTCTCCTCTGTTATCCGGGCTGGAACCTACAGCCAAAAAAAAGCGATGTAATTGACTGAGATCAATTTTCAGATTTTTTACACCCGGAGGCGATGCGAGACAACTCCTTGATATTCAATATCTTTACCTTGCCGCCCGAGATCTGCAAAAACCCCGCTTTCAAAAATTTCTTTAAATTTCTTGAAAAAGTTTCCGGAACCGTCCCCAATCTGGAGGCGAGCTCACGTTTTTGCATCCCCAAAAAAAACTCCGCCCCCTGTTTTCGGGCGCGCTTTACAAAGTAGGCGGCAAGACGCGCCTCGACGCTGTCGAGGGAGAGCTCCGATAAAAGGGAATTCAAATGTCTGAGAAGGGATGACATCACGCCCATCATCTTCATCGAAACATCGGGATGTTTCCTTATGAATGATGAGAGTCGGTCTTTTCTTATCGCAACCACCCTGGAATCTTTTCTAGCTACCGCGGTGGCCGGATATTCCTCGCCTGAAAAAACGGCGGCCTCGGCAAATATTTCCACCGGAGAGACGCTGCGAACAAGCCTCTCCCTCCCTTCCGAAGAATATTTCACCAAATCGATCGCTCCGGATTCGAGGATAAAAAGAAAGGCGGCCTCATCCCCTTCCGAAAATAGAATTTCACCATCTGCAAGAGATTTTTCCGATGCGAGGGCGGCGATACCCGATATCGACCGAGGGTCGAGCTCGGCAAAGAGATGGCATTTCTTTAGAACGGAATCTATTTTAGGTTTTGTCATAACACCCCAGCTGCGATTCCAAACCCCAATGCTATAAGCATCGCACCAACCAATCTATTGATAAATTTCATCGTAACTTTTTTCAAGATCCTCGCACCTGTAAATGAACCTATGAATGCGAATATTATTCCCGCGGCGACCAGTCCCCTTATCGCCGAATCTCCGGAGGAAAAAAGTTCCAGCCGCATAAATGTGAAGCCATAGACGGCTATCCTGAAAACATCCACAATCACCGCGGAGAGAACAACGGTACCGACGAATTCCTCCTTCGGCATCCCCAGGCGCATGAGAAATGTGGTCCTTAAAGCCCCCTGATGGCCGGAAAGCCCGCCGAAGAATCCGGAAAGAAATCCTCCGAGAGGGATATATTTGGAATCGAGGGCGATAGTTTCAAAAAACGGAATTATCTCCAAGAGACCGAAGATAACGATCAGAATGCCTATCGTAAGTTTTACCGCGGTAAGATCGAGGCTTCTTCCGAAAAGCTCGTATGAGTAAATCGGTGCGATATCGACGAAATATCCAAGGCAAAGCGCTCCGATCACGGCGGCGATCGTGGCAGGAATTGCGAAGGCGGCAACGACCTTGAGCCTCGCCTTTCTGCCCACGAGAAAGACCTTGAAAATATTGTTGGCAAGGTGGACGATCGCAGTCGCGGCGATGGCGAGTTCCACCGGGAAAAAGAGCGCAAAGACCGGCATAAGCAGCGTGCCGAGGCCAAATCCCGAAAAAAGAGTCAGGGCCGAAACCACCAGCGATGCCAAGGCAACTAGGATGTAGGCCATTTAATCCTCCTTCGCAGTTAGGCCCCGAAATGAACATAGATCTGTGGCCGACTCAATAGAAAACTAAAAAGCTTGCTATTGTCTTTTTTGTCGAAGAGATGGATAGTCCGACTCACACATGGAGATACGATTCATAAATACGCAAGACCCGCTATACCCCATGGAACGCGCTTTGCGGGTCGAGGTCCTGAGAAAACCTTTGGGCCTCGATGCCGGAACCGAGGAATTCCCCTTCGAAAGGGAGAGCCTTCATCTGATAGCGCTCGACGGAAAAATTCCGGTCGGCTGCGTTCTCTTTCGCCCTCAGGGAAAAACTGGGAGGCTCTATCAGATGGCGGTACACGAAAAATATCGCGGCCAAGGTTTGGGGGCCATGCTGGTGAGGAAGATGGAAAAAAGGCTGATATCCGAAGGAATCGAGGAGGTCTATCTGCATGCACGTCACACCTCTGCGCCATTTTTCGAAAAGCTCGGATATAAAATAGAGGGTGAACCGTTCATAGAGATAGGAATCGAACACAGGATGATGAAAAAAAATTTCAGGAAGATATCATGAAAGACCTTGGCCTGATATCGATGGAGCACAGGGATATCGCACTCGAAGCGCTCGCGGCATTTCCACCAATTGCGTCCGAACAGACCTTTACCAACCTCTATGCCTGGAAGGAATCGCATCCTGTCGGCATAATCTCCGACTCAAAAAACGGACTGATATTCTACGCCGACCACGGGGAATTCATGTCGATATACGGCGCACCGCTGGGGAATATCGAACTTGGCGATGCGGCTACGGTAATTCAAAAGATATCGGGAAAGCCAGTGATCGCCGCCGAAAGAATTCCGCATAACATAGCTATTCGCGGCTTCGAAAGGTCGGATGACAGAGCAAATCATGATTATGTTTATATGAGAGAAGAACTCGCATCACTCTCAGGAAACAGATTTCACGCCAAGAAGAACCTTCTCAACCAGTGCCTGGAAAACTACGAATGTTCCTACGAGGAGATCGGCTCTGAAAACCTGAGCGAGGTGACGGAATTCATGAAGAGATGGTGCGAATCGAGAAAATGCGGAACCGAGCCCGGCCTCTGTCACGAATATCGCGCAATAAGGACGATCCTTGAAAACTACGACAGTTTCCCGGTAACAGGGGCCGCGATAAGGATCTATGGAAAAGTCGAGGCGTTCACAATCGGGGAAAAACTGAACTCCGAGACCGCCGTCATCCACTTCGAAAAGGCCTCGGGAAATTTCAAGGGGCTGTACCAGCTGGTCAACAACTGGTTTGCGAAAAATCACCTCGCTGAATTTAAATTCGTAAATCGCGAGCAGGATCTGGGAATAGAGGGACTGCGCAAGGCAAAGGAAAGTTATAACCCCCATCACATGGTGGAAAAATCGAATGTCTTTTTTTCCAAAGATGCGCATGCAAGGCTAAAAGCGCAGGTAGAAAAGCGCTGCGGGGATGTCGGGGCTTGATCTTATTGCCCCTTCCCGACCAACTCCATAGCTACCGACACTACGTGATCAATCGTAAAACCCATCTTTTCCATAACCACTGGCCCCGGCGCCGAAGCGCCAAACCTGTCGATCCCTATCGCACGCCCTTCACTTCCAATATACCTCTCCCATCCCAGCGTGATACCAGCCTCTATTGAAATCCTTTTTTTCGCATCGGCTGGAAGGACCTTCTCTTTGTATCCGACATCCTGCATCTCGAATATCTTCCAGGACGGCATGGAGACCACTCTTACATTGAGATCCTTTTTCTCCAAAATTTCCGCAGCCGCCATGGCAAGATGGACCTCCGAACCGGTGGCTATGAGTATAAGGTCCGGCCACGCCCTTCCCTTCAGTATGTATGCCCCTCTTGCGACACCGGCGTGCACCGGATATTCATCGACCGGTAGAACGGGAAGATTCTGCCTCGAGAGAATAATCGCTACAGGGCTCTTGCACTCGAGCGCGAATTTCCACGCCGCGGCAGTCTCATTCGCATCCGCCGGGCGAATGACAAAAAGTCCCGGAATCGTTCGAAGCGACATCAGATGCTCAATCGGCTGATGCGTCGGGCCGTCCTCACCGACACCTATCGAGTCATGGGTGAATATGAAGATGCTGTGCAGATCCATTAGCGCTGCAAGGCGTATCGCTGGCCTCATGTAATCGGAAAAAACCAGAAAGGTCCCACAGTACGGAATAAAGCCGGAATGAAGGGCAATGCCATTGGTAATCGCAGCCATGGCATGTTCCCTCACCCCATAGTGGATATTTCTTCCTTCTGGAAACTCATGTGATGCATAGCTTGCGCCGGATATCTCGGTATTGTTAGATGGCGCTAGGTCAGCCGAACCGCCGACCAAGTTCGGCACAAATGGGGCAATTGAATTGATGACCTTTCCAGAAGCACTTCTCGTAGCGATATTCTCGCCGGAGGAAAATTCCGGAATCTTCAAATCCAAACCATCGCACAGAACCGATGCAATATCCCTCTCGAAACACTTGGCCTCGTCGGGATAGAGCTTCGAATAGCTTTCAAAAAGTTCCTGCCAGCTCGCCGCAAGCCCCCCTCCCCGCTTCGAAAGTTCTTCGACGCGCAGGCGCACATCGTCGGGAATGAAAAAACTCCTGTCGGCTGGCCATCCGTAAAATTCCTTAGTGATGCGAGAAGCGCCAGCCCCCAGAGGTGCGCCGTGCGCAGATGCGCTGTCCTGCTTCGGAGAACCAAAACCTATATGCGTTCTGACCGATATAAAGGAGGGACGGTCTTCCTTCATAGCCTCTTTTATCGCGGCAGAGATCGAACCCATGTCGTTGCCGTCCCTGACTCTATCGACATGCCATCCATAGGCCCTGAAGCGCTTTCCGATGTCCTCGGTAAAGGCCAGCTCCGTCTCCCCTTCGATGGATATATGATTATCATCGTGAAGGCAGATTAGTTTACCAAGACGCTGGTGCCCCGCAAATGATGCGGCCTCATAGGCGACCCCTTCCATGAGATCCCCGTCAGAGCACAAGACGAATGTCCTATGGTCGACGATGGGAAATCCCTCCCTGTTATACCGGGCAGCCATCGACCTTTCAGCAACAGCCATCCCGACAGCCATGGCAATCCCCTGACCCAGAGGCCCCGTGGTAGCCTCTATCCCCAGATTTATATTGTACTCCGGGTGGCCGGGGGTGCGGCTTCCCCACTGCCTGAAATTTTCGAGTTCGGAAATCGGTAGATCATAGCCGAACAGATGAAGAAGCGCATACAGGAGGGCTGATCCATGCCCTGCTGACAAGATGAATCTATCCCTGTTGGGCCATGAGGGATTTTTTGGATTGTGTCTCAAAAACTCGGCCCATAGCAGATAAGCCATAGGTGCGGCCCCCAGCGGCATTCCGGGGTGACCCGACTTAGCGCGCTCCACCTGATCGATAGCCAACATCCTCAGCGTATTCACGCATCTAATGTCTATCATCGAATTTTTCATAAGCTCTTTCCGGGGTCAGCATCCCCTGAAGAAGATCAAGATGTAACAAAAAATCAAGATGTAACTTGCAGTTTTTCAAACTCCATCCAGATGGCTTTAGTAACCTCTGAAAAATCAGCAAATTCAGGGCGACTCTAAAAGCTATGCGCTTGTCATCCCCGAGTGGTGTAATCGGGGATCCCGTAACTGCCGTGACTGGTGACTGGCGGAAAAACAGAAGCTAGAGATGTTGGTCGATGGTCAATCGTCCATGGTCGAAGTCATTGACGGCTTTCATAGATAGTTTTTAGAGGCGCTTACCGGTGGTTTCTCAGAGGCTCCTTTAATAAATCCGTCGAAAAACAATCACGGTAAATGTGGAGAGGCTTACAGCAAACTCTATAGCGATCAATGACCACAGCAGCTCTTATCCCCTCCGCCCTTTCCCGCATTCCTGATAGATACGAGCAGTATCAACGCTAAAAAGATGATAGTTGAAGAATCTGAAACCCATGATGGAAGCATAGGCCCGTGCGTCATCGCGTGCAATGGCGGTGAAGAACCCTTTTCCCAGAGTAGATCGAGGACAAGCCCCATCAGCAAGCTCATAACAGCTATGCAGGTCACGTATATTACAGCAGCACCCTTGCCGAGCTCCCTGGCCACGACCGTAAAAGTAACGGCATTTGTCGCCGGTCCGGCAAGAAGGAAAACGAGACCGACCCCCGGACTCATCCCTTTGAAGATCAGCGCCGCAACGATTGGAATCGAGCCGGTGGCGCAGATGTACATGGGAATTCCCACCAACATCATTATCAGCATCGGCTGCAAGCCTCCGCCCAGATACCTCTGTATGATATTCTCTGGAACGAAGTAGGATATCACACCTCCGACTATCAGGCCGATCACCAGCCACTTCCAAATATCCCCCAAAAGCTCAATGAAAGCGTACCTGAAGAGCGTTCTGATTCTGTGGTGTATTTTCATCGATCTCTTTGCAGCCTCATCGTGGCAGCACTGAGGATCATCCGACATGGGAGGATAATGATGGACATGCATTACCAATTCTTCCTTGGGAAGAAGCAGATTTCCCATGATGCCGGTCACAATGGCAGTCACCGAAGAGGCGATCACGCGAAATACGGTAAAAAAAAGCCCCATCAACGAATAGGTGGCCATTATCGAATCTATACCTGTGATGGGAGTAGCGACCAAGAAACTCAGAATAGCTCCACGGCTCGCGCCTCTCCTACGCAAGAGTATTGCGGATGGAATTACGCTGCACGAACAAAGGGGAAGGGGGATCCCAAAAATCACAGCCTTTATGACGGACCAGAAACCTCTCTTTCCCAAATGCCTCGCAAAGGCATCGATCGGAAAAAGCACGTGAAGAATTCCCGCGAAGATAAAGCCGAAGAGAAGATACGGACTCATTTCATTCAGAAGATCAAAGATTGCGTCTGAAATTCCATAAAGGATCTGAAGCATCTCATGCTCCTAGGTTCGCAAGATCCTGAGCTGAAGAGAGGGGCAAGGCTCTATCTCCGCAATTACCGAGTCGCCATTGTACAGAGGGCCCACCCCTTCAGGGGTCCCCGTCATCACGATATCACCGGCCTCGAGGGTTATATAGCTGGAAATATAACTTATTATTTTCGCCGGCGAGAAAATCATCTGGGATGTATTCGAGCGCTGTCTGAAATCACCGTTTACCTTGAGCAAAATCTCAAGGGCCATAGGATCAGGAATTTTGGAGGCTGGAATGAAACCGCCAATCGGAGCGGAGCCGTTAAAACCTTTGGAAAGAGTCCACGGCCATCCAAATTTCTTTGCCGCTGACTGCATGTCGCGCAAGGTTAGGTCCAGCCCAACGCAATACGCTGATACAAATGTCATCGCATCAGCCTCTTTCACAAAGCTGCACTCATCGCCTATAAGCATGCAAAGTTCTACCTCGTAATGAATGAGCCCAAAGCTTTCAGGAATCACAATCTCATCCTCCCCGAAAGAAATGGCAGAATTGGGCTTTATGAATATTGCCGGCTCCGAGCCCGCGCCGGCGCCCCCCATCTCGGCGATATGCGCGCGATAATTTTTACCGACGCATACGATTTTAGAGGGAGATATTTCCACCTCGCCAAATATTATCTTTTTCATGGCCGCAAGATGTCACATCGGCGCACTCTATTCATCACTTTTCTGACGCGCCCCCTTCTTGCGACATCGGCATTTTGTCAGACGCATTTTATCAGACGGAGCGAGGTTTTTCGCCGGACTGAGGAAATAATAATAATGATAACAGGAAGTTAAATTGCTCCGTCTGACAAAGTTAACTTGCTCCGTCTGACGAAAGTCTCTGTTCGTCTGACGAAAGTCTCTGTTATATCACATCTTGGAAAACTGGTCTTTCCCGACCCCACATTCGGGGCACGCCCAATCTTCCGGGATGTCCTCGAATTTGGTGCCTGGAGCAACGCCATTTGTGGGATCACCCGCCTCCGGGTCATACACATAACCACACACATCGCATATCCACTTATCCATTCTTCGCTCCTTTTTTGATTACCTTCCTGTACTCATTATAGGTCAGAGGTTCGCCATCCTCGCGCACCCCGGCGCGCACGACGCTCCCTACGAAGAGCATGTGCGTGCCGAGATCTGAAGAGAGCTCCCTTTCCACCCTGCATTCGTAAAATGCCTTTGCCTCCGGAAGTATCGGGACGCCGAGCTCTCCAAGCTCATAGAGATAGTCATGAAACTTATCGACATGTCTTCCGCTTTGGAATCCGAACCATTTAACCTTGTCATAACAGCCCGGCTCCAATCGATCGATCACGTTCGCCACGAAAAGCCCGCTCTCCGATATCATCTCGCATGTGAGCGTCCTCTTGCCCACGCCGATCGCTATTCGCGGTGGTATGCTCGTCACCTGCATAAGTGCATCAAGGCATTGTCCGTTTAACCTCCCGCCCGAGGTGGAGGTTAAAATATAAAGGCCGTGCGTAACCTGAAAAAGCGCCTGGTTTATAGCTGAATTTTCTGAAACTATTTTAAATTCCATGTTTCACCTGTTACGGTCCAACAAGCTGAATGTCGTCATTGTTTAAATACCAATCGCGATCGCGCAGAAAGGCTGCCTTCTCCTCAGCAAGCATAGCCTCGTGCGCTCGCTCTATACCCGCGAGATACTCGAGAGTGCGCTTCCCGCTGGGATCCTTTGAAAACGAGGCCGCTTCTGAATAAAAACGCGAGGACTCCTGCTCCCGGAAGATAGCGAAATTCAGCAGCTCCTCCATATCCTCGACATCGATGAGGACTCCGCCCTTTTCAGCCGTATCGGGCTCGCCCGGTATCTGCGGAGGATTTTTTTCACCGGTAATTTTCTGGTACATGGCTACGAGCATCGCCTTATGCCCTACCTCCTCCCGCGCGAGCTGTTCAAATTTAGCTCTCACAAGGGGGTTCTTAACTTTCTTGGAAACTTTTCCATAGAAGGCAGCGGCATCCTGTTCGCTCCTTATTCCCATTCCTATCACCTCAACTGCGGTAAGATCGTTTTTCATCAACCCCCCTCTGTATTCGAAAGGCCGGACGCCAAGCACATCCGGCCCTCCCATTGAGATATGAAAAAGCTGACCCTCGATCTACTCAGCCGTCGTTGCAGCGGGATAGGTGAATGTCCTGACGCCGAGTTCACGATCGATCATCATCATGCCATGTCCTGAAGATCCAAGACGTTCCAGCTCGCCAACAATCTTGGAAACGGACGCCTCTTCCTCTATCTGCTCCTCGACAAACCAGCTGAGCATCGGAAAGGCTGCGTAATCCTTTTCCTCGTGCGCGATCGTCATGATGTTATTTATCGATGCCGATATCATCTTCTCATGCTCGTACGCTGCCTTGAACGCCTCCAGCGGAGAAGCCCATTCGGTAGCCGGTTTTTCGAGCGCCAACAGCTCTACCCTGCCTTCACGATCCTTCAAGTGATCGAAAAATTTCATCGCATGAAAAAGCTCCTCCTGCGACTGAACCCTCATCCAAGAGGCCATCCCGTCAAGCCCGACTGAATCGAAATAAGCGGCCATCGACAGGTAGAGGTACGACGAAAAAATTTCTTTTTGGATTTGGACGTTCATCGCGTCCCTTACCCTTTTATTCATCATAATTAGCTTTCCCCTTTCCAAAGTCCATGCAGGTTGCAGTATTCGCGGACGGTAAAAGCCCCATCCGGTTTGCAAAAAGCGGCTTCTGGCTTGTCGCCGGGCTTCAAAAATTTTCTGAAGGCCTTGTCACCAGCTATCAGCTCTATCCATTCGATATAGTGCTTTTCTTCCATAGGATGCACCGCGCTGCCAACCTTGACCAGGATGCGACCGTCCTGAGTTTCGACCACCGGGACATGTTTTTCCTTGGCGCCATCGGTCGTGTTTTCAGCGAAGAGCCTCATCGGCTGATTGCAGCAGACAAGAGAACCCGCGCCGGCATGGATCATCTCGACCATATTGCCGCATATCTCGCACTTATAAATTTCCAATTTCTTCGTCATCGTTTTCTCCTTTCTTCTTTAAAGCAGCTCTTTTAAAGCCGCCAGAACCTCTTCATAATTTGGTTCCTTGGTAATTTCTCCAACCAGTTCGTTGTATCTGACATACCCTTCACGATCCAAGATGATGACGGATCTGGCGAGCAGCCGCAACTCCTTTATGAGAAGGCCGTACTCATTTCCGAAGAGGGCCTCTTTATGGTCAGACATGAGGTGAACCCTCTCGACCGAGGCCGCGCCGCACCAGCGTTTCTGGGCAAACGGAAGATCCATGCTTACGGCTATGATGTGAACGTTAGAACCCAGTTTCTCGGCCTCCAAGTTGAAACGCCGGGTTTCGATATCACACACGGCAGTATCGAGCGAAGGAACGGACAGGATAACGCAAACCTTGCCGCGGAAAGAGGAGAGCTTTACCTCGTTCATATCCGTGCCGGTGAGCGAGACGTCGGGCGCAAGATCGCCGATCTTCACGGTATTTCCAACCAAAGTCAGCGGCACGCCCTGAAATGTAACAGCACCCTTGTGTTCCGACATTTTTCCTCCTTACCAGTTTTCGCCCAGAATCTCGAAGTGGGCCCTTGGATGCGCACATGCTGCGCACTTCTCAGGGGCTTCGTTTCCTTCATGCAGGTATCCGCAATTGCGACAGCGCCACATGGTCTTGCTATCGCGCTTGAAGACGCGTCCCTGATCGATATTCCTCTTGAGATCGAGATAGCGCTTCTCATGCTGCTTTTCCGCGACTGCGATCGCCTCGAATACATCGGCAATCTCTTTGAAGCCCTCCTCACGCGCAATTTTTGCGAATGAGGGGTACATCTCTGTCCACTCGTGATTTTCTCCGCCAGCGGCCTCCTTGAGATTCTCGGAGGTCGTGCCGATGACTCCGGCCGGGAAAAAACCCGTAATCTCAACCTCACCCCCCTCCAGAAATTTGAACAACCTCTTGGCGTGTTCCTTTTCATGGTTGGCAGTCTCTTCGAATATGTCCGATATCTGCATGAAGCCTTCGTTTTTCGCCTTTGACGCATAATAGGTGTACCTGTTTCTGGCCTGCGACTCTCCGGAGAAAGCCGTCAGCAAATTCTTTTCTGTCCTGGTTCCTTTTAAAGCCATTTTAATCTCTCCTTTCCGCCTGTTTTGGCAGCTGCGAATTGTTTCTGCACTTGCTACAACGTCCGAAGAACTCAATATTATACCCCTCGACGCTCAGATCGTGATCTGCGACCCCCTCCAGGCGGTCGATGATGGTGCTAATAGAGGGGATCTCAAAGTCATGGACCGCACCGCAATCCCTGCACCTGAAATGACAGTGATCGCTCAGGTCGGCATCGAATCTCTTCTGTTTTCCGGCCACCTCTATCTTTTTGATTATTCCAGCCTCGGACATCTGTTCCAAATTCCTATAGACCGTGGCAAGGCTTATGTTAGGCAGGCTCCTCCTGACCATCGAGAAGAGTTCATCCGCAGTAGGATGGCTCTTGACGCTGCGAATGGCCTCCAAAATCACCTTCTTCTGAACAGTATTTCTTGAGGAAGCTCTCATATAAATATCATTTATTAAGAATCATTATCGTTAAGAACATATTAGAGGAGATGAGTCAAGCTAATTAAATTGGCTCACATGCACGATGGACATTGTTTAAGTTTTTCAACTACTTTCTGACCAAGAGTAAAGCAGTGCTTCAAATCACCTTCAGTGGGAGAACACCTTGATTCGATGATAGGTTCTATCAAATCCCAACCTATAGATGATGCAAAATCCCTTAAAGAAGATACCCCACCTCCGCTCCAGCCGTAGGTCCCAAAAAGCCCTAAGATTCTATTCTTAAGCTGCTTATGACTCAGCATTTTCACGAAGTTATCCATAGTGGGGAAGAGTTTGGTATCGTAGGTCGGGCTGCCGAGTATCAGGGCCTTGAAACGCCAGGCATCCCTTATAAGAAATGAAATATGAGTTCGAGAGACGTCATGAATCCTGATTCTCGAGACATCCTGCTCAGCCAGGCCGCTAGCTACCGCCTCCATCATCTTTTCGGTGTTGCCGTACATCGATGCGTAGGCAATTACGACTCCGGCCTCAGCCTGATGGCGGCTCCACCTGTCGTAGCGATCCACTATCCAACCGGGATTCGAGCGCCACACGGGGCCGTGTGTCGGAGCGATGACGGATATGTTTATGTGTTTTAGCTTTTCGATCGCCTTTTGCACCATAGCGCAGTATTTGCCGACGATGTTGGAAAAATAGCGAAGTATCTCATCCTCGAAATAGGCGATGTCGACCTCGTCATCGAAGATGCCGCCGGTCAGCGCGCCGAAGCCACCGAAGGCATCCGCAGAAAAGAGGATCTTCTCCTCGGACTCATAGGTGACCATCGTCTCCGGCCAGTGCACCATCGGCGTGAGATGAAAAGAAAGTCTGTGTTTTCCGAGATCGAGTGAGCCACCATCGGCTACCGTCACGACATTTTCGCTGATTCCGAAAAAACTCTTCAAAAATTCCGCGGTCTTCTTGTTGCCGACTATCTTCATCTCCGGATGAAGGTTTAGCAATAGCCCTATGGCACCGGAATGATCGGGCTCCATGTGATTTACGATGAGGTAGTCGATCTTGCGCCCTAAACCTATCACGCTGTTGATTTTATCCAGAAATTTTTCAAAGGAATTCTGTTTCACGGTGTCAATTACAGCTACTTTATCATCATCTATAATGTAGGAATTGTAGGAAACTCCACGAGGCAGCGGCCAAATCCCCTCGAATATGTCCGTAGTCCTGTCATTAACCCCTATCCAATAAATTCCGTCGCGAATCTTAACCGCACTCTCCATTTTTCCTCCAGATTAAAGTGCCCCCTTATACGGCAGCGCGCGGATAAGTACAAGAAGGAAGGAGTTCACTTGAAAATAAACTGGATCGCACTATAACCCGCATAGTCGAAGGGGGAATTTGTGAGGACCAACCCGGTCGAAAAAATAATAGATACGCTGCGCGGTGACCATCCTGTCACCGATGTGAGGATCTGCCAAAGATCGGTAATGGTAAAAAGCAAAAGGCTTGGGCTCGCATATCTCTTTCCGAGAGATGCCTCTTCGAATGAGAAAAGAAACCAAATCCGCGGCTGCGGTTCGCTAACAAAACTCGGTGCCAAAGAACTCTCCGCTTACGCCCTTTCAGACGACCTGACCGAGGCATCAGTAGGAGTGGCGGCAATCAACTCTCTCATAGATATTGAAGAAAAGAAGGTCCAAGTTAGGAATGGTAAAAAATCATTGTATGAAAGGTGCGCTGGAAAGCGGGTGGCGATGGTTGGGCGTTTCAAATTCGCCGAAGAGTTGAAAAAACTCTGCGCGCATCTCGACATCCTCGAACTTCACCCCTCTCCCGGCGACCTGCCCGCCGGCGCCGCCGACGATGTGATACCCCTCGCTGAAGTCGTGATCATCACCGGAACAACCCTAATAAACGGCACCTTCACCCACATCGCCGATCTCACCAAGAACGCATTTGTAAGCATGCTCGGCCCATCATCGGTAATATCTCCCGTTCTGTTCGAATACGGAATAGATGAAATATGCGGATCCAGGGTCATCGATGACGAAATGGTCATTCGATTCGTGAGTGAAGGAGGAAGTTTCGGGGATCTGTCGGGTGTCGAACAGATAGTGCTTTCCAGAGAGGACAATAATTAATCAGGTCAAGTTCAGACTCCAAACGACGTGCCGAGGGATTTTGCGGCGACAACTAGCTCATCGTTTTCCTTTACGAGCTTGAGCCCGGCTGTGACCTCATCGAGGCTCACCGGAACCATTCTGCCCTCTCGCATAGCGGCCATCGTTCCAAACTTCCCCGCATACGCCATTCTCACGGCAGCGACTCCGTATTTTGTGGCAAGTATCCGGTCGAAGAAACTCGGCGACCCGCCTCGCTGCAGATGTCCGAGCACGGTGACGCGCGATTCAATCCCTGTTTCCAGTTCGATCCTGTCTGCGACTACCTGCCCTATTCCGCCGAGCCTAATCGGATCGGGGCTGTCCTTTATCAGCTTGCGGACGACCATCTTTTCCCCGGCAGGATGTGCCCCTTCAGAAACAACTACTATGCTGAATCGTTTGCCAATTCTGGAACGTCTATTAATGGCCTCGCAAATCGCTTCCCACTTAAACGGTATTTCCGGTATCAGAATGACATCTCCACCACCGGCAAGGCCGCCAGCCAGGGCGATCCATCCAGCATAGCGCCCCATCACCTCTATGACCATCGCTCTGTGGTGAGACTGCGCAGTGGAATGTATTCTGTCGAGCGACTCGGTAACAAACGCACACGCAGTATCGAATCCGAATGTCTGGTCGGTGCAGAGCAGATCGTTGTCTATCGTCTTTGGAACGCCTATGATATTAGGCCAAACCTTTGATATCTTGTTGGCAACCGTGTTCGTACCATCCCCACCGATGCAGAAGAGCGCGTCAACCTCCCACTTGTCGAGGTTCTCAAGGACGCTTTTGGAAAGAATTTCCGCGCCGCTCACGCTCTTCTCGAATGGATCCGCCTTGTTTGAAGTCCCAAGGATCGTGCCGCCAAGCGTGAGTATATTGGAAACATCGGCCGGTTTTAAATTTCTCTTTTTGCCGGAAATTAGCCCCTGATATCCGTCAAGGATTCCGATGACGTTCCAGCCATAGTCATACATCGCCGTCTTGGCTATCGCCCTTATTGCCGCATTCAACCCAGGGCAGTCACCGCCGCCTGTCAGTATCGCAATGTTTTTTATCCCCATACCCAGCCTCCGGAAACGCAATTTATACGGAAGATTTCATCTTTGCAATGCAAAGACACGAGCTTTGATCTAGAAGAACTTGCGTCCTGTTATTTTCCATCCCGCCGAGGGAAAGGTCTCCACGATTAAGAATACGTTCAGATGATCGAGCAAACCTTTAGACCGTTCTGATTTCGAGCAGCCTTGTGATATCATCTTTTTTGCCGTGAGCTCCGCTGACGATCACTATCGAATCACCCTTCTTGATAAATCGCGACCTCATAATAGCAACCTTCTCCGCGTGTGAGAGCATCTCATCCACCGTATTGAAGGGTGGCATTATAAGCGGAACGACGCCCCAATAAAGATTCATCCTCCTGGCAACCGATTCATGTTGGGTCGGAGCCAGTATCGGCGAACGTGGCCTCGCCGAACTTATAAACAGCGCCGTCCTGCCGCTCCTGGTCGGAGTCACTATCGCCTTCGCTGATATCTCATCCGCCACTACCGCTGAAGCATAGCTTATGACCTGCCCCTGCAACTCCTTTTTCTCCTGCTTGGGTTCGGGATAGGAACTTTGGGGGATGTTGCGCTCCGCTTCGAGCGCTATCCTGGCCATTGCACTAACGGCTTTAGCCGGGTTCCAACCTATGCTCGTTTCCTCCGATAGCATCACAGCATCAGTCCCCTCCCATACCGCCATAGCGACGTCAGTGGCTTCCGCCCTGGTTGGACGAAGGGAGCTGACCATCGATTCCATCATCTGAGTGGCGGTGATGGCGGGTTTACACAGTGCCCGGCAACTCTCGATTATCATCTTTTGTATCGTAGGAATTTTGTCGAATGGCATTTCAACGCCGAGATCGCCGCGTGCTATCATCACCGCATCCGAGAGCTTGATGATCTCTTTAAGTTCGAGGAGTGCCTCAGGCTTTTCGATCTTTGAAATAATGCCAATCTCAGGGGCACGACGCGCCAGAAGGTTTTTCATATATTTCACATTGGCGGCGTTGCGCACAAAGGAGAGTCCAACGTAGTCAACTTCATTCTTTATCGCAAAGTCCAGAAGCTTTCTGTCCTTGGGAGTAAGAGTCGGAATCGGAAGTTTTATATTGGGAAGATTGATCCCTTTGCGCGACCTTATCTCCCCGCCGACGATCACTTTGCATTCAATATAACTACCGTAGACCTTCATCACCTTCAGTTCGACTATTCCATCGTTTATAAAAATCCTGCTTCCGCTTTTAACCGCCCGCGCCACAAATTTATCTTGAACCGGAATTTGCCCTGCCGGAGCACGCTTTTTCCCACACACAAGCACGACGCTGCGCCCCTTTTTGAGCTGCACCGACTCCTGAAGGAGTTCCCCCAGCCTTATCTTGGGACCGGGGAGGTCAAAAAGAATTCCTATCGGAGCTTTCATCGATTTAGCGACCGAGCGAATAAGATCTATTACCTCCTTATGCTCTTTACTGTCCCCATGAGCACCGTTTATCCTGAATATGTCGGCCCCTGCACTTATCATGGCCCGCATGACCCGCCTCGAATTGCTCGCCGGTCCTATCGTCGCTACTATTTTGGTTCTGTTTGAAAACGGCATGATCCCCCCGTTATGTCAGGCAAACCGACAACGCCGAAGACTTTATATAGATTAACAGCCAAAATTGAAATGGAAATTTGGTATCCTCACACGGCATCTCATATCGAAACGCAAATCAGGAGCGCGGCATCTCCACCTGCACAATCAAATGGCAGAAAGGCCATAATCACCCGATCGATAATCCCTTGATCAGCAGTTGCGAGATTGGATTGCGACTGGAAATGCGGGTTGTCAGGTCGGGCTGCAGCTAGTGCGGTTTAAATTGGTGGCAACGTGAAAATTTCCACTATCACTGCACGTATTCCTCGACATTCAACTCCTCGACAGGAACACGCACTTCCATTTCCCTTCCAAAGCCGGTCCCATCGGGCCGATAGATACGATAGACGACATCGTTTCCAGGCAGTACGCCCATTATTATGCGTTGCATCTTGCCGGACTCGAAAGAATTCTGATAATCGATGTCGAAGCTTTCTGTCATAATCCCATCGGAATATGTATCGATGCTAACCACAATATCGCCGGGCAGTATGCCGTACGAATCGGCGGGTGATCCCGGATCAACCCTTTCCACTACGGCACCGGTATCGTCATCGAAACCGTTGACCTCCAGAAATCCAACGTCGTAACGATCGGAGAGCGGAAACGGAGCCAGGTTCACCCCAGTGTAACCGCGTCTCTTTCTACCATGAACCGCGACTTCAACAAGGTCGTCGCGAAGCACATCTATAGGCTGCGCACACGCGGTATTCTCCGCGCCCGGATAACCATAGGTGGAAATTCCAATGACTTCACCCTTCATGTTAAACATCGGCCCGCCCGAGTTGCCGGGATTTATCGCCGCATCAGTCTGCAAGCCAGGGGCGACCATTCCTGTCTCAGCCTCGTTCTGGCTGATTCTGCCGAAGGTTACGGTGTGTCGCGGAAGCCCCAGGGGATGACCAGAGACCACAACAGGATCCCCCTGTTCCACCTCTCTTGAAAAACCGAGCCTCGCCTTACGATACTCCCTCTTCGGATAGACCACCAAAAGAGCGACGTCGTCCACCTTATCCATAAGCGGAGCGCCATTTCCAGCGGTGGCAACTTCTGCAAAATATTCCTTTCCATCCGGCATCGCAACCGTAAGCCTTCCACCGTCATTCTCAACATGCTGGCAGGTCAGGATGAAGTGAGCCCCAGCCTTATACATCTCACTCTGCACCGGAAGATCCGCCGAATCGACGATCACACCTGAACCGGACCAGCGTTGCTGGCCGTGCCTACCGCTTATAAAGACAGTGGTCGAACGTGCAATCTTAACCACCTCGCTCAAGTCGCCACTTGCCGAGGAGAGCCTTTCCAGTCGCCCGAAATTTACCAGCTCAACCTCCACCACCTGTGCGCTATCGACTTCACCTGATGCATCCATCATGGGAACGAACACTCTCTTCACCGGAGCTCCATCGTTGAAGATCTGTGGCCATCTTGCCACCAGGGACGGGCGCGCATTCGCACCGCCGTCGGATCCCACCAGATAAGCGTCGCGTGGGAATTGAACTGAAGAAGATGTGCACGTAAAAGCCTCGCCTGCCGACTCCTTCATTCCAAAATCTTTGGAAGTTGCAGAAGCGGATGTCCCACCTTCGACTTCGCACAACATAAGAGCTCCTTTCAAAAAATTCGACCACGATCACGGAGGAGGTTTTTCGGAATAGAAAACCTCAGCGGCACGAAAAGAGAGCCGCCTCCGAATGCCCGAAGACTGATATGTGAAATCACCCAAAATCGATAGTGTACCAATTCCCCTGCCACTTCCATTCGACGGGAGGTTTTGGAGGGACTATCTTAAAGCCAGGCAAGTACTGACATGACGCTGAAAATATATCGAGCGAAACACAGCGATCATTCAGACAGGATTGTATGGAAACAGATCGGTGAAACTTTGTGGTCCTAAACGATGTTCGCATATTCGATTTTCTCACTTAACCTTACAAGCTGCTCGAGATACGAATCGAAGTTGCACGAAGTATAGCACCGCACCTCGCCATCCACAAACCTTTTTTGGGCAGAAATAGCTTTTCAAAACGGGCAACTTTTTCTAGTTATCGGCGATAAAGGTGCTTGGAAAGGGGATATATATATGAAGGCTCTGACAATTGGAATTGCTGGGGGATCGGGCTCAGGGAAGACCACAATCGCTCAGAAAATCATCAAAGGCGTCGGAGAAAAGAGGATAAGCTATCTGGAAATGGATGCTTATTACAGGGACTTATCCCACCTTCCGCTGGATGAACGAGCTCTCACAAACTTTGACCACCCCGCTGCCTTCGATACTGAACTCTTCGTCCAGCATATAGACATGCTCAGAAGCGGGATGGATGTCGAAAAGCCGGAATACGATTTCACAATCCACTCGCGAAAAAGGAGCACGGTAAGGGTGAAAGCGCGCCCGGTGGTCTTCCTCGAAGGGATACTTCTTTTTGAAAATCAATATGTTCGCGAACATATAGACATCAAGATATACGTGGAAACCCCATCCGATCTGAGGTTTATAAGGAGGCTCACCCGCGATCTCAGCGAGCGCGGCAGAACGACCGATTCCGTCGTAAAACAGTACTATAAGACGGTGCGCCCCATGCACCAAGCCTTCGTGGAACCCTCCCGCGAATACGCCGACATAATAGTCCCGTGGCAGGGATACAACGAGGTAGCCATAGAAATGGTAACCAGCAGAATCGAACAGAGCCTCGCAAAGCGCGAGGAAGAAGAGAGCTTTATCGTCCCGCCAGATGAAGATATAAAAGAGGCAATTCTGAAGCAATAGAACCTGAAAGTGATAAATTAGGCAAACTCAGTGGGTTCATAGCTATCGGAGCCATCTTCGCAGTATCTTTCAAGGTCAGAGCTGTCTGGCATAAAACTCCAACAAGAGAGAAATATCGCCAGAATAATAGCCCCTGCTATAACCGCAAAAATTCTCCTCATAAAGGATCCTCCCTGCAACCTCATATCTATTATCGGCAGTAAGCGAGGGGGAAGTTGCCTAACCTCTCTTAACCATTCACCTTTCATACGGTACCGCAAAACTCCGAAGCAAGCCCTCAACCCATTGATTTAATTAGATAATATCTGTTGAATATTTTTCACTCCCTATAGTGTGTAATCCAAATAGATACCCTCTCATCGCTAATAAATTTTCTAAATAATCCAGATAACACCTCAAAATATGAGCGTAATAATCCCAATAAAAAACACGAAACTCTTAGATCTCTGCGGTCGATAAGTACTTGAACCTAAGAAATCTTCAAAAAAAGAAAAGGGGAGAGGAGATGAATTCAAAAAGATACAAGGGGATGTTCCTAAGCCTCTTTGGCGTAGGGCTGCTCTATCTCGTTTCGTTTTGCTACGGCCACTACATGCAGCGGGCCTTCCAAAGCAGGTCGATCCTTTTTGCCGACGAAATCACCGCAGCAGCGCGCCTTCATAATGTGAGTCCGGCGCTTATAACTGCCATAATTCATGCTGAATCCAACTTCAACCCAAACGCCCGGTCTAACGCCGGCGCCAAGGGGCTGATGCAGATAAACACGCCGACCCAACGTTATCTGAAGGTAAGCAATGTTTTCGATCCATCTCAGAATGTCGAGGCCGGGGCCCGCTACATAAAAGAACTCCTCGTGCAGTTCGATGGAGACCTCACGCTGGCACTTGCCGCCTATAACGCCGGTCCGGGAGCGGTTAAGCGCTTCAAAGGAATCCCGCCTTATAGAGAAACGAAAAACTACGTAAAAAAGGTCATGGTCTATTACCATCAATACAGGCAGGCATTCGCATCCGGCAGCATACTCTCATAAAGGCTCAAAGATCCTGAATCTACATGACAATTTTACAAACGGCATGTATAAATTCATGCCATGAATTTCATCTTTGCAACCTTCAGGAGACTGTTTCGAAATGAGTGGGTCCTGATCTTTTTTCTGCTGCTCATCTGCTCGTTCCCCTTATCCCTATCCGCACGGCTATCGGAATGTTTCGGCGATCTCCTCATGAAAATTGCGATCATCGCCGGGGGTAGAACTGCATCGTCATCCGGAGAAGTAGTCATCATCGATGCAAGGCACAAAAACGGCGCCAAAAGAGGCTTTGCCTCCACGATGGATGCGGTCAAAAAAACCGGGGCAAAACTACTGGTGATGGATTCCGGCTCGGCTAAAATGCTCGGAATATACGATGGAGCAAGGCAGTCCGGGGAACCCGTAGCCATGGTCGTCCCCTTCAACTTCATTCCAACCCTCTCTGAAATGGGGAATGACTCAGACAGATCTGCGCTAAAAAGCGGGGACTCGCTCGAAAGGCTGTCATTTCCTTCGGTACCCGGCAAAGGCTCACTTCTAAAAGGGATGCTTGGAGTAGAGAGTACGCAGATTCTCCCTTCCCCGTCAGGATACATCAGACAAGGGTTCGAAAACATCTTCCCCGATGAAAGAGGGGTCATCAGCACGGCCCTGCTGGCGGTGAGATTTGCCGATAGAGCATTTCCCTCTCTCGCCCTCTCTAGCTTTGCAGCGTGGAAAGGCTTCACGCCAATCATATCGGAAGACACGGCCGGTCTAATCGCCGGAGTTCGAGTTGGAAATACCCTCGTAAGAACTTCCTCTGACGCATCCGTGCGCATCAACTTCAAGAGATTCGCAGGCTCTTTTCCATCGATATCGCTCAATGACATTGTGGATGAAAAAGCTCCTCCAAATCTTCTTCGGGATAAAATCCTCATCATCTCTTCAACCAGTTCCGTGATCATGACCCCGGTTGGAGAAATGACACCCGCAGAGTTGCAGTCGAGCGTAGTCGAAAACCTGATCCATGACGAATTCATCAAATCTTTCAGAGAATGGAAAATCACTATCCCCGCAATGGCCCTTGCCGGAATCATTTTTCTGATTTCGATCTCTAAGCTCAAAGGCACGAGAAAAATATATGTCTCTGCAGCAGCTTCAGCGCTGATCGCGTGCATCTCCATAGCAGCCCTAATCGTCTTCAACCTGATGCTCCCCGGAATGGAAATCGCGTCTTTCATCATGCTGGCAGCCATCGCATCGACCGCGTGGAGATATCTATTCGCGGACAACTCTCAAAAAAAACTCTCCCAAGCCTTTGGGTGGAGACTCGGCCGTGAGGCGATAGAACGCCTGTCAAAAAAACCCGAACTCGTCTCGACCTCGACCCGAGCGCGCGAAGGCTCCGCGCTAGTGCTTGATATCAAGGCATTCGGAAAAATATCTGAGCTTGGCTCCGAAGATGACTTCAGAAATTTTCTGATAGATTACAGGACGATCACAACCGGCATCATAACGAGGCGCGGAGGATTCATCGAAAGCTGGAGCGCTGACGAATGTACCGCCATCTTCGGCGCTCCTGTGCCGCTCAAAAACGATGCGCTGCAGGCAGCGCTATCGGCTGTTGAAATCAAGAAGGCTGCCGAGTCTCATACTGAGGCATGGAGGCATAAGTTTGGCATCGAAAAGGTACGAGTCGGGATAGGAATAAGCCGCGGTAAAATTATTTCCAGCGATTTCGGACTCGGCTTCGGTTTCGCGGGAAGCGCAATAGAAGGCGCCAAACAGCTGAATCGGCTCAACAGACTTTATAAAACCTGGGGGCTTGCATCCGGCACCGTCGTCTCCGAAACCGAAAAGGAACTCGAATACAGGACGCTCGACCCGGTCAAGATATGGGGTATACAAAACCCGTCGGTCATATTTGAAATCGTGGGTGAATCAGGGACGCTACTCCCATCTATCCGTGGTTATGAGGAAGCGCGCGACGCCTATCTGCAAGGAAACTTCACAAAGGCCGCCGAGCTGTTCAGCAGGATACTTGAATTCCATCCAAATGACGGCCCGTCCAAACTCTTTTGCAGGAGATCAATAGCCATGGCCAGCAACCCGCCCGAAAAATGGGGCGGCGTATGGAAGCAATAGTCGGCGGCTCTCTGACCGATCCCCATACGAGAGATTTTTTTGAATTCTCGCCGGATGTTCATATGTCGATTCAGCGAAAGGGTCACAATATCTCAAGCTGCTTGGGATACCTGCCGAGAAGATCGAAACCCTCCTCTGTCACATAGACGAGATCCTCTATTCTCACCCCCCCTATCGATGGGTAGTAGAGACCAGGTTCAACGCTTGTAACATTCCCCGCGGCGAGCACGTACTTACTCTTGTTGATTCTTGCAGGCTCCTCATGGACCTCCAGCCCGACGGCATGCCCCGTCCCATGGAAAAAGCCAACCATGCGCCCTTTTTCTTCCCTAGTAGGATACCCACGCTCAGTGAAAAAATCGCTAACCGCGCTGTGTATAACATCTCCGACGACGCCGGCCTTCACCATGCTAAGTGCAAGCTCCTGCCCCTTTTTCACTGTGGCATATAGCTTCTTAAGCGCCTCTGGTGCGCGCCCTTTACAAAACGTCCGCGTAGCATCGCCGAAGTATCGCGTCTCCCGAGATTTTGGGAATATATCGACTACTATAGATGTGCCGGCTTTGATCGGACCATGACCGACACAATGCGGATCACAGGCATCGACCCCCGAAGCTATGATTGTATCCTCGGCAATGAAACCCCGTTCCGCCAAAAAGAGATCGACCTTGGCGCGCAAAATTTCCGAAGTCAGCACCTTTCCGCCGCACACCAGTTTACCGGCGGAGACTTTCGAGGCGGCTATGATACTCCGCACCATCTCGATCGCCCTGAAGGTCATCTTCTGAGACATCGCTATGAGTTTTTTCTCCTCAAGACTTTTAATATGCCTTTCCTGAAAAAATGGTCTCTTGCCCGCAGTTATGGAATAACCAAACCCCCTCAGCGCGTCGACCAGAACGAACGACGTATCCGGATGAAGCTCGAGCTTCCTGATTCTGAAACTCCTCAAAAGCGCATCTATCATCTCCGCTATGCCGGGAGAGGAGACGCGCCCCTTCGCCTTTTCAAAATACATTGATGATTTAAGAACCTCGCATCCACGCGATTCTTTCTTAGCGCGATCGATCTCCAGATCGCTCATCACCATATATTTTTTACCAGAGGCCTCCAAATAAACGAAGGGATCCCCTACCAAAAATCCGGTCGCGTAGTACAAGTCGGCGTTTTTACTGGATGAATCGAAAATCAGCCTCGCTTTAGCCATATTTTCCCCCGACAAAAAATTTTCCGTCAGAGTTATTTTGAAATTGATCAATTGTCAAAAAAAGTTGTAGACTCTCGCCATAATGAAAAAAGGAAAGGTCACATGCCGGCTTATGCCGGCTCTTATATTTTTGGTGCTGGCAACATCCCTGCTCCCTGGTTGCGCCCCCTATCATGCTACCAGCAGGCCTGTTCATTACAAGGCGGAGGGAAAGGCATCTTGGTACGGACCCGGATTCTCTGGCAAAAAGACTGCCAGCGGAGAACGTTTTAACCCGAATGCGATGACCGCAGCCCACAAGACGCTTCCGATGGGAACGACCGTCAGGGTGACCAATTTGGATAACGACAAATCCGTTATCGTGAGAATCAATGACAGGGGACCTTTTGTCAGAGGGCGGATCATAGATCTTTCAAAGGCCGCAGCTCATGAAATCGATATAATAGGAAAGGGAACCGGCAGAGTTGTGGTTGTGGCAATAACCGCCCCTCCTGACAAATTAGAAAGAGATGAGAAGAAAGAGCAAAAGTCCGCAGTAAACGGCAAGAAAAGATCAACATCCTCCCAACATCCTGAAAAAATAGCTGAAATTATGGAAAAACCACACTTTTAAAGACCCTGCAAAATTCAACATCGGCAGCATCCACGCCTGAAAGCGAACCTCGCTGGCGTTGACTTTCAAATTCCCATCAACTAGACCTCGTATACATCTCAAATCATTAACCTTTTCCCGGGAGGATAAGATGTCGCGCGAATTCAGAAACGAAGCACTGACAGATTTTACCAAGCCCGAAAACAGAGAGAAGATGGAGGCGGCGCTTTCAAAGGTCGCGAACGAATTTGGAAAGGAATACCCCCTTCTCATAGGCGGGAAAAGAATCACCACCGAGAAGAAGATCAAATCTTACAATCCCGCAAGGAAAAGCGAAGTAGTAGGGATAGCACAAAAGGCCTCCAAGGCCGACGCCCTCGCAGCCCTCGATGCGGCGTGGAAGAGCTTCGAAAGCTGGAAGCGCGTCAACGCCGAGGAACGTGCCGGATATCTCTACAAACTCGCAGAAAAGATGCGCGCGAAAAAATACGAGCTCGCCGCGACTATGGTATATGAGGTGAGCAAGAGCTGGGCTGAAGCCGATGCCGACGTCGCCGAAGCGATAGATTTCTGCGAGTTCTACGCTGACGAGGCCATAAGATATTCAAAGGGCTCCCCATGCGTCCAGTACCCTGGAGAGACGAATGAGCTTCGCTATATCCCGATAGGTGTAGGCGCCGTAATTCCGCCATGGAACTTTCCGTTGGCCATACTCGTAGGCATGACGACTGCGGCAGCGGTGACGGGCAATACCGTCGTACTAAAGCCTGCCAGCGATGCTCCTATAATAGCCGCGCGCTTCATCGAACTCGTAGAGGAGGTAGGAATACCTGTTGGAGTCATAAACTTCGTATCCGGCAGCGGCTCTGAAGTTGGCGAGACACTGATAACCAATCCCAATGTCCGGTTCATATCATTCACCGGTTCCAAGGAGGTCGGCCTTCACATCGCGGAGGAATGCGGAAAGACGTATCCCGGACAGAAATGGATAAAGAGACTCGTATCTGAAATGGGTGGTAAGGACGCCACGATCGTTGACAGCGAAGCGGATATAGATGCAGCGGTGGAAGGCGTCGCCATCTCCGCATTCGGTTTCCAGGGGCAAAAATGCTCAGCCTGCTCCCGCGCCATAGTCGACGCAAAAATCTACGACCAGTTCGTCGAAAAACTCGCGGAGAGAGTCAAAAAGATTGTCGTCGGAGATCCTAGCAAGTACGGAAATTACATGGGTGCGGTGTCGAGCAAGAACGCCTTTGAAAAGATCTGCGAATACATAGAAATCGGCAAAAAGGAGGGGAAGCTCCTTACGGGCGGCGAGGCATCCTCTGAAAATGGCTATTTCATTCAGCCGACCGTATTCACGAACATAGATCCCAAAGCGCGATTGGCCCAGGAAGAAATATTCGGGCCAGTGCTCGCAGTTATAAAAGCCAGGGATTTCAACCACGCCATTGAAATCTTCAACAACACCGACTACGGCCTGACCGGTGGAATCTTCAGTAAAAACAAAGACAAGCTCTTCCGCGCCAAAGAAGAGTGCTATTGCGGCAACTTCTACATCAACCGGAAGATCACCGGCGCACTGGTCGGCGTCCAGCCCTTCGGCGGATACAATATGTCCGGCACCTGCTCCAAGGCGGGAGGCAGAGATTATCTCGGCCTCTTCCTGCAGGGTAAATCGATCTGCGAGAAGATTTTATGAGACTTGGTTCGGCGCTGTCCAAGATAGCGGCTCCGCTCACACGCCGTTTCAGAGCGGGAACGACTCTCAAGGAAGCGCTTGACTGTGCATCGAAACTCTCTCGCGAAGGTTTTCTATTCACGCTCGACCATTTGGGCGAGCACGTTTCGGGCAAACGTGAGGCCGATGCCGCAACCGAGCTGTATGTGGTTTTACTCAAGGCGCTGAAGGAATACTCTCTTCCAAGAAATATCTCGCTAAAGCTCTCTCAGCTTGGGATGGGCGTCGATAGTGAGTTGTGTTTAAAAAATCTGGAACGCATCGTTAATGCCACGGAAGAGCTGAAGGGTTTCGTCCGGGTCGATATGGAAAATTCCGCATCGACCGACGTGACGCTCCGGATGATAAAAAGCGCTCACAAAAATCGCCTGACTCCTGTCGGAGCCGTGCTTCAAGCAAAGTTAAAAAGAACCCCCGACGATCTACTTTCGATGCTCGAAAGCGGGATATCCGTCAGGCTCTGTAAAGGAGTGTACGACGAACCCACGGAAATAGCATTCCAAAGTCGTTCGGATATAAGACGGGAATTTCTGGCCCTAGCAAAAAGGCTTCTCACATCCGACATGACTCATGGCATAGCGACTCATGATGAGTTCATAATAGATGAGGTCAAAAAATTCATCCTCTCGAATGGAATCGAAAAAAGCTCCTTCGAGTTTCAGATGCTTCTGGGCATACGCATCGGTTTGGCAAAAAAACTTTTAGCGGAGGGATGGAAGGTCAGAATCTACATCCCGTTCGGAAAAGCATGGCTCCCGTATACCATAAGAAGGATCCGGGAGATAAAAAACCGAATAGCCATTTCGGATTTGTTCCGACGCGACAAACGAAACAAGTTCGCTTAAAAATTCAAAAAGGAGAACAAAATGTCACGCACACAGCAGTTCATCGATCAGGTAGAGGTCGTATCAGCCCACAACTACCACCCCCTTCCCGTCGTGATAGCTAAAGCCGATGGTATATGGGTCACCGACGTAGATGGCAAACGCTACATCGACATGCTGTCGGCATACTCGGCGGTGAACCAGGGACACAGGCATCCTAAAATAATAAATGCGATGATTGAACAGGCGGAAAAACTAACTCTCACATCGCGCGCATTCCACAACGACAGGATGGGGCCGTTTCTCGAAAAGCTCACCAAGCTCACCGGATACGACAAAGGGCTCATGATGAACACAGGCGCGGAAGCTGTGGAAACCGCGATCAAAGCCGCACGCAGATGGGGATACACCAGGAAAAATATCCCAGAAAATAAAGCGAAGATAATCGTATGCTCGGGTAATTTCCATGGAAGGACGACGACGATAGTAAGTTTTTCCACAGACTCCACCTGCCGCGAAGGCTTCGGCCCGTTCACACCCGGTTTCGAGGTGATACCCTACGACGATCCGGCAGCCCTTGAAAACGCGATCGACTCCAACACGGTGGCGTTCCTCGTCGAACCGATACAGGGGGAGGCGGGAGTCAAGGTGCCATCGGACGGCTATCTGAAAAAATGCCGCGATATAACTAAAAAGCATGGCGTACTGCTAATCTGTGATGAAATCCAGACTGGGTTCGGAAGAACAGGCAAGCTCTTCTGCTCCGAATGGGACGGCGTGCGTCCAGACATAATCTGCATGGGCAAGGCTATGGGCGGCGGAGTGTATCCGGTCTCCGGAATCGTCGCTGATAACGAAATCATGTCAGCAGCATTTTCCCCGGGTAATCACGGATCCACATTTGGCGGAAACCCCATGGCATGCGCGGTGGCATCGGCATCGATAGACGTTATAATCGACGAACATCTCCCGGAGAGATCCCACGAGATGGGAGAGTTTTTCAGGGGAGAGCTTCGCAAAATTCAAAATTCCAACATAAAAGAAGTTAGGGGCCGCGGCCTCCTCACCGGCCTTGAATTTCACACCGAATGCGCGCATGACTATTCCGTCGAATTGATGAAGCACGGCATCCTGGCAAAAGACACGCACGGAACTACTATACGATTTGCGCCTCCGCTGATCATAGGAAAAGATGAAATTTCCGAGGCCATAAAGATCATACGCAAGGTAATCGAAGGCGGAAGATGAAAAAAGAAACGATTTACTCCGGAAAGACAGTTACGCTCGCCAGGGAGGAGACAATCCTCCCTAGCGGCGTGCGTTACACACAGGAAATAATCCACCATCCCGGCGGAGCATGCGTGCTTCCCATATTCGACAATGGTGACGTGCTATTGCTTCGCCAGTACAGATATGCCGCTGGCGGATATATCTGGGAGGCCCCGGCAGGAAAGCTTGACGTAGCCGGAGAAAATCCAGCGCAGTGCGCCTCGCGCGAGCTGATTGAAGAGGCAGGATACAGGGCATCCAATATCGAGCACCTCATCACCATCCTCACCGCGCCGGGATTTTGCGATGAAAGACTTCACCTGTTCAAGGGAAGCGGACTGACCCCTGAAAAGCAGGATGTGGAAGAAAACGAGGTAATCGAGGTGCACAGATTCGCCCGTGCTGAAATTTCCAAAATGCTGGCGTCGAAAGAAATTCTGGACGCAAAAACCTTAATAACCCTCAAGCTGTGTGGATATTAATCCGCCGCACGATCGATCAGAAGTGGATGCGGACAGTCGGATTCCATTGACAATTCAGGGGTTTAGACCTAAACGCCTATGATACTTATGCACTGAAATTCCCAGGGTAAAAAGGAGATCGCATGAGCGAAAAAGAGATGCCTAAGGCCTACGAGGCCAAAGAGACTGAATCCAAGTGGTATAAATATTGGGAGGATAACGGCCTCTTTCACGTCCAGGATATCCCTGAAAAAACTTCATACACGATCGTAATACCCCCGCCGAACGTGACCGGCGCACTTCACATGGGACATGCTCTAAATAACACCCTTCAGGACATCCTGATAAGGATGAAGAGGATGCAGGGTTACTCGGCGCTTTGGCAGCCAGGGACCGATCACGCCGGTATCGCCACCCAAAACGTCGTCGAGCGACAGCTGATGGAAAAGGAGGGTAAGAAACGCCACGATATCGGCCGCGAAGCACTCATAGAGAGGATTTGGAAGTGGAGGGATGAATATGGCGACAGAATTCTAAAACAGCTTCGCAGTTTGGGAGCAAGCTGCGACTGGGAGCGCACCCGCTTCACGCTCGACGAGGGGCTTTCTCGGGCGGTGCGCGAAGCCTTCGTCAAGATGTACGAAGAGGGGCTTATCTACCGAGGGAAATACATAGTCAACTGGTGCCCGCGCTGCCACACAGCGCTTGCCGATGACGAAGTCGATCACGAGGATGAAAATGGAAAACTGTGGCACATACGTTATCCATTCGCGGAAAGAGAAGGGTACGTGGTGATCGCCACGACTCGACCTGAAACGCTTCTCGGAGACACCGCGGTCGCCGTCAACCCAAAGGATGAACGCTACGCGAATCTCATCGGCGAGATGCTCCTTCTGCCGGAAACCGACCGCAAGATACCGCTTCTGGCCGACGACTTCGTGGACGCATCATTCGGAACTGGCGCTGTAAAGGTCACTCCGGCCCACGATCCAAACGACTTCCAAATAGGTGAACGCCACAATCTCCCTCGCATCAACGTGATGAATGAAGAGGCTGTCATGAATGATGAGGCGGGTGAAAAATACAAAGGACTTTCGCGCGACGACTGCCGAAAAAAGATCGTCAGGGAGTTGGAAATACGGGGGCTGTTGGAAAAAATCGAGGATCACGCCCACGCTGTAGGTCACTGCTATAGGTGCAAGACAACGATAGAACCTTGGCTATCCGACCAGTGGTTCGTACGCATGCGCCCTCTCGCTGAAAAGGCTATTCGCGCTACCGAAGAAGGCAAGGTCAGTTTTCATCCAAAGCGCTGGACGCAGTTCTACATGCAGTGGCTTGAAAACGCGCGCGACTGGTGCATCTCTCGCCAGATATGGTGGGGACACCGCATACCGGTATGGTATTGCAGCGAGGAGAGGTGTCCTCCTATCGTGGCGAAAGAAACTCCCGCGAAATGCCCGCACTGCAGCGGGACGGAGATCCGCCAGGATGAGGACGTGCTCGACACATGGTTTTCATCTTCGCTGTGGCCGTTTTCAACGTTGGGCTGGCCCGGCGATACGGAGCTTTTAAAAAACTACTACCCTACATCGACGCTGGTCACCGACCGCGGCATCATATATTTCTGGGTAGCACGTATGGTGATGATGGGATTGGAGATGATGGGAGAGGTCCCCTTCTCAGATGTCTATATCCACGGCACGATCCTGGACGAACAGGGGCGCAAGATGAGCAAGTCCCTCGGCAACGGGATAGACCCGCTTGAGATAATCGAAAAGTACGGTTCGGACGCGATGAGATTTTCGCTCGTTGTCCTCTCCACCGAAGGGCAGGACCTCAAACTATCCGAGTCTAAATTCGAGATGGGGAGAAACTTCTGCAACAAGCTTTGGAACGCAACCCGCTTTGCGCTCATGAATCTCAAAGGTTTCGACGGCAACGCACAAAATGACTCGGAAAGAACTCTCGCAGACAAGTGGATCATCTCCAGGTTGGAACAAACTATAGCGGACGTAACATCAGCGATGAACGATTTTAGATTCAGCGTAGCAGCTCAAACGCTGTATCATTTCGTCTGGAACGACCTCTGCGACTGGTATCTGGAAGCCAGCAAGCTCACCATGACAGGTAATGACGCCAAGGCAAAACATGCAGCACAGGCCACGCTATTTCACGCCCTCGGCACGACGCTGAAACTGCTCCATCCATTCCTCCCTTTCATAACGGAAGAGCTATGGCACCAGATAAACCCAGAGGCAGGCAGCATAATGGCCGAAGCCTATCCTGAAGCGGCTAAGGAAATCCCATTCAAGGAGGAGGCTGAGGAATTCGACATCGCACGCGAAATAATAAGCTCGCTCAGAAACATACGCGGTGAACACAATGTAAAACCTTCGAACAGGATAGATTGTTTCATAAAAACTCCGAACAAGCTCACATCGAAAATGCTGGAAGCCTGCAGGGGCTACATCGAACACCTCTCCAGGATAGCTGACCTGCATATAGGGGAAAATATCGCGCCCCCAAAAGAGGCTGCGACAGCAATGGTATCCGGATGCGAAATCAGCATACCCTATGCAGGATTGATCGATATCGAGGCGGAAAAAGCCAGGCTGAACAAGGAGATTTCCAAAGCGGAAGCCGAAACGGAATCGGTCAGAAAAAAACTCTCCAACGAAGGTTTTACCGCCAGGGCTCCGAAGGGGATAGTCGACAAGGAACGCGCGAGGCTCGCCGAAGGGGAAGAAAAACTCTCCAAGCTTCGTGAGGCTCTCGCAAAACTGGATTGAATCAAGGTGCCTCAAATGAACAATACCGATGAGATCATCAATATCGCCCTGAAGGAAGATATCGGAAATGGCGACATCACAACAGAAGCCACAATTTCCAGAGATTCAATGGGATTTGCTAAAATCATAGCGAAGAGCGATCTAATCCTCTCTGGAATTCTGGTCGCCGGTCGCGTCTTTGAAATTCTCGACCCTGAAACTGTTTTTACACCGCAAAAATCTGACGGAGAGCCATGTCGCGCCGGAGAAACGTTGGCATCCCTTTCCGGACGAATCCAGATCCTGCTCACTGGGGAAAGAACAGCGCTGAACTTCCTTCAACACCTTTCTGGAATAGCTACTGCCACAAAACATCTCGTAGAGATGACATCACAGTACGGCATAAAGATCTTGGATACCAGAAAAACGACACCTGGGCTTCGTATTCTTGAAAAGGACGCAGTAAGGCACGGCGGAGGAACCAACCACAGGATGGGTCTCTATGACCACTTCCTGATCAAGAACAACCACATCACGGCTGCAGGCTCCCTTTCAAAGGCCGTCGCCGCTGCCAAAAGGAACATGATCAAGGGGCAGAAAATTGAAGTCGAAGCAAGAGATATGGATGAAGTAAAAGAGGCGATCGCCTCAGGAGCCGACATCATAATGCTGGATAACATGGAACCGGAGCAGGTGAAGACCGCGGTGACTGTAATTGGCGGAGCAGCAAATACCGAGATATCTGGAAACATGACCGAAGAGAAGATCGTACGCTATCTCGATAGCGGAGTAGATTTCATATCTGTGGGCGCCCTAACACATTCGGCGAAGGCCGCGGACATTCACATGCTGATAAAAATGAACTGACCTCTCGTGAACTATGTCATATCGGGGGAGATAAGCAGTTTGTGTCCTCCAAGGAGATTCGTTTTTCAAGCTGCTTTCTGTACAGATCCATATCATTAATCTTTCGCGTGGCCACCCCCGAACGCATTGCCGCCTCAGCCACCGCAGGGGCCTCCCAAAGAAGCACCCTCGGATCAAGCGCCTTAGGAATTAGATAGTCCTTACCGAACTCGAGGTGATCCAGACCGTACGCCTTCAAAACCTCCGGCGGAACCGGCTCCTTCGCCAGTGAAGCAAGGGAAAGAGCTGCTGCCCTTTTCATCTCTTCATTTATCTTGCTCGCAACAACATCAAGCGCCCCGCGAAATATGAAGGGGAAACCAAGCACATTATTAATCTGATTCGGATAGTCGGATCTTCCTGTAGCAACTATTGCATCGGGACGCACAGCCATGACATCCTCAGGCATTATTTCCGGATCAGGGTTTGCCATCGCAAAGACCACCGGGCATTTCGCCATGCTCTTTATCATCTCCTTTGAAACAACACCGCCTGCGGAAAGTCCAATGAAAACGTCCGCGCCGTACATGATTTCAGCCATTTCCGTATGGGGAATGCACTTGGCAAACCGACCTCGGTGCGACTCGGCCCCTATCCTATCGCAGGTGACGAGGCCATGGATATCGTACATGAAGATATTATCTTTATTAACGCCGAAAGATTCCAACATATGAGCACAGGCCACGGCAGCAGCGCCGGCTCCGGAAAAGACAACTTTGACCTCCGACGCCTTCTTCCCAACGAGCTCCATCGCATTTATGAAACCGGCCGCGACTATGATAGCCGTCCCATGTTGATCATCATGAAAGACCGGAATCTTCATCGAATCTTTCAGCGCGTTTTCTATATCAAAGCACTCCGGCGACTTCACATCCTCCAGATTGATACCGCCGAATGTAGGCTCTAGCGAACGAACTATCTCGATGAACTTTTCAGGATCCTTTTCATCGATCTCGATATCGAAGACGTCGATATCCGCAAACCTCTTGAAGAGGACCCCCTTCCCTTCCATTACAGGTTTTCCGGCTAGCGGGCCGATATCGCCCAATCCCAAAACCGCAGTCCCGTTAGTGATTACGCCAACGAGATTTCCTCTGGCCGTGTATTCGTGGACGAGGGCCGGATTCTTTTTGATCTCACGGCATGGCTCCGCCACTCCGGGGGTATATGCGAGTGAAAGATCCCACTGGCTTTTGCATGGCTTTGTGATCCCCAGCTCGATTTTCCCGGGACGCCCCTCGGAATGATACTTGAGCGCTGCAGCTTTTATAGACTCCTTCTTATCCAGACAATTTGACATAGGAAGCACCTCTCGAATTGAAGCTGTACTGCCTACATCTTATGGCCGAAAAAGGCAAGAAAACCTTAGAAGAGAAGATGTTCCAAAGGATCCAGGTTGATCCCAGATTTGGAAATTTCAAAATGCAGATGATTTCCAGTCGCCCTGCCGCTGTCGCCAACGAGTCCGAGCGGACTTTCTGCTACGACCCTCTCTCCGACGCGAACGAAAAACTTGGATAGATGGCAATATTTAGTGGCAAAGCCATCCTCATGTTTTATCAGCACGGCAAGCCCACACCCCCTGCGCCATCCGGCATCGGATACTCTTCCGGAATCCGCCGCCCTCACGACCTGGCCACGCGCCGCAGCGATATCTATACCTGCATGATGCGCTGATATATTCCGCACGGGATCTACACGCCATCCGAAGAAGGAGGATATTCTTCCATCGACCGGGAATAGAAAATATTTTTTATAGTCGGGTTCTGAATTAGCCAGGAACACGGTGAGATCCTCGATCAGCATATCTACATCTGGCGAAGAGGGGAGTGATAAAAAATGTTCGCTTATTTGAACAGCGGCATTCGCAGAGTTTGAAATCAGGAACAGGAGGATAGATATTTTAAATATTTTTAACATCTGCGATTCAACACATGCACACTCAGTGCCACATCGCGATCATATTAAAACGCCTAGTTAGGTTGTGAGAGGTGTATCGAATTCGATCATCTGCATTATTTTTGCACACTAACCCATGTTATATATTGACATAAGCTGCACGTAGAAAATATAGATCACGCATGGTTTTGCTGAGGGTCAAATGCGAAGGTGAATTGTCATTTCAAATGACGATCGAAAGCTTTCCAATCACGATAGGAAGATCGCCTAACAACACGATATCGCTGCCAGACAAGTCGATCTCAAGAAAACATTGTTCAATCAGTTTTCAAAAAGGAAAATATAAGGTAGAGAATCTGTCCGCAACCGCATCAATGAATCAGGCAGAGGGCCCGAAGGAATTCAGCATCTCCGCAGGCGAAACAATAGATATAGGACGCTGGTCCATAGAAATACTGGAAGAACCCTCTGGTGCAGAAGATATCACCATATCATCGCCACTAGAAAAAACATCGGTGATGAGCTACGACCCCATGCGCTCAGTGATATCATCGCAAAAAATTGAAATATCTGCAAAGCTATCGGGGAAGAAATTAAAAAAAGTTCTGCAAGGGTCCAATTTCACATTCGGGTCAGATCCGGCCTGCGACGTAACGCTTGCAGATCCCTACGTCTCAAGAAAACACTGCCGTCTTTTCATACATGGGAATGCGATAAAGGTCATCGATCTGTCATCCACCAACGGAACTTTTTATAATGAAGAAAGGCTGCCTGTTTTTTCTACCTCCGGAAGTGACAGCTTCAGAATCGGCAATTCTCAGATAGACTACAGGTTGATCAACACCGCTGAAAAAATCAGACCGCAGATTGAAAGCCGCCTTGGGGAAATGGTGGGGGCATCAAGGGAGATGCGAAAACTTTTCACAATTTTAAAAAAGGTCGCCGATGCAAAATGCACCATCTGCATAACCGGGGAAAGCGGAACTGGAAAAGAACTCGCAGCGCATGAAATCCACCGCATCGGACAGAGGCCGAGGGCGCCATTTATTCCTGTCAACTGCGGAGCAATCCCCAAGGAGATAATAGAAAGCCAGTTGTTCGGCCATGAACGCGGGTCCTTTACAGGCGCTATCGAACGCATGATAGGTTTTTTCGAACAGGCAAACGGCGGCACTCTCTTTCTCGACGAAATAGGCGAGATGCCCCTAAATCTTCAGACGCGCATGCTCAGGGTTCTCGAAAGCGGCACGCTGCGTAGAATCGGAGGAAAAGAGGATATAGCGATAAACTGCAGAATAATCTGCGCCACCAACCGCGATCTTAAAAAACTGGTATGCACCGGATCGTTTCGTGAGGATCTCTTTTTCAGGCTGTACGTCTTCCCCATCACGATTCCGCCACTCAGGGAAAGAAAATCCGATATACCTATCCTCGCATCGCGTATTCTAAAATCTATATCCGGAGAGGAAATAAAGCTGAGCAAGGAGGCGCTGAAAAAATTAAACGACCACGACTGGCCAGGCAACGTGAGAGAGTTGAAAAATACCATCACCAGAGGAGTCATCTCATGCAATGGCTGCGTCATAGGAGAAAAGGACATCCATATAATCCCAATTGAACGCCATTTCAGCTCTTACGAAAACATAGGTGCCGTAGAAAAGGGGCTGATCGTATCCTCCCTGAAGGAAAACAAAAACAACATTTCAAAAACCGCAAAACGCCTCGGGATGGCCCGAAGCACCCTTCAACAGAAGATAAAACGACTTGGAATCGAAACATAATTTTCTCTGGACATATTCTCGCCCTCGGATAGCCTCTGCACCCACACGGGGAAGAGCATGAAAGAGGCGATGTTATATACTAAGGAAGAAAATGGAGCGGCACGTTGCGGAATGTGTCGCCACACCTGTCTCATCCGCGATGGTGAAAAAGGTATCTGCGACGTGAGGATAAATCGGGAGGGACGGCTGTACTCCATCTTCTACGGAAAACCGATAGCCGTCGCCGTAGATCCCGTTGAGAAAAAACCACTCTTTCATTTCATGCCCGGCACAAAAACCCTTTCTATAGCCACGAGAGGCTGTAACTTTCACTGCGACTTCTGCCAAAACTCGGACATATCACAGTTCAAGGGAGGGTCGAACGACGAGCTTTCGGGCAGCGAGTTCACGCCAACTAAAATCGTCGCTGCCGCAAACTCCGGGCGCGCCAAAAGCATATCATACACATACACCGAACCGACCGTATTTTTCGAATACGCCTACGACACCGCAAGGCTAGCAAAAGAATCCGGGCTCGGAAACATCTTCGTCACCAATGGCTACATGACACGCGATGCGATAGATGCGATCTCACCCTTTTTGGACGCCGCCAACATCGACCTTAAGTCATTCCGAAATGACACCTACCGCTCGGTTATAGGCGCAAGGCTTGACGGAGTTCTCGATTCCATAAAATATATGAAGTCTACAGGCATATGGATAGAGATAACGACACTCGTCATCCCAGGAATGAATGACAGCGAAGCTGAACTCTCGGACGTGGCTAATTTCATAGTTGAAACCGGACGCGATATACCATGGCATATAAGCAGGTTTACGCCTCGATATAAAATGAGTGACCGCCAGCCAACTCCGATTAAAACACTGCAACGCGCGCATGAGATAGGCAAAAAAGCGGGATTAAAATACATCTATATCGGGAACCTTCCCGGCGATTCTTCTGAAACGACATTCTGCGCAGCGTGCGGATTTCAACTCATTGAAAGGTGCAGATACGAAATTACGCTTAACAACGTACCCCACGACGGGAACTGTCCAAAATGCGGCGCCAAAGTCGATGGGATCATGCTAAAAACGAAATCATAGGAGATAGATATGCTTAAACAGGCTTCATTTTTGGTCTTAATTTTACTTTTCTTGTCAGCCTCCGCGTCGGCGCAGGATACGACCGCAGCCTCGATAACGCTTACAAGCCCTGACGCCGCAAAGATCGCGTCGCTTTGCGAATCTCAGCAGTTCAAAGGTAAAAAGCTATACTGGAAGGGGGTCATAGACGGACGCACGGAGAAATCAGTGGGAGTTCAGGATCAAAAAGGGAAAGAATCAATCAAAGTCTATGCCGACCCGGAGATATCGGCTGTCCTTAGCGACTCGCTTGCAGGTCTTTTCAGAACATGCGGCATGGAACTTATGAAAAAACCCGAAGAGGAAGGTAACTCTCTCTCGGCTACGCTGCACGAATTTTTCGTCGATGTGGATAAAAAATTGATGTCGGGGATAAGCGCCTCAAAGGCCTCTATTACATTCTCGATGGACAGATCCGGCATAGCACAGTCGATCACCCTCGGCACTGAAATAGATTCAAAGGGAGTGCGCTCCAGAAAACTCAAACAGCTTCAGAAATCCGCCGACCTTCTTCTCATGGAGCTCATCGAAGCTATAGCGGAAAGCGATGATTTAAAGAAGATGTAAACAAGCGCTCGATTCGCTGACTCATTACAGAAAAATAAAAAAAGCCGCTACAACTCAGCGGCTTTTTGTAAGATTATAGACCGAGACATCACAACACTACGTCCATGGCCCCATCTTCCATCCTGGTCCTGGTTTCCTCTATTCTCTCCTCAAGATCGGACTCGCGCGACGCGGCGAGGGCAAGCTGTTCCTCAAACTTGGCCCTGTTCGTATCCATTCGGTCGGACAGCAGCGATTTCTGTTCATCGACTCTAGTCGAAGCATCCGCAAGTTTTCTCTCCGAAAGCGCAAGGTTATCCCTCTCCCCTACGAAGCTGTCGTTCAGCGCATTTCTGCTGCTTGCGACTTTATTTCTGCTAGCCTGCACCTGATCGGATTGAGATTGCACAGCAATACTTCCCTGCCTAACATCGCCCTCCGCATCTTCCGCGGATTTCTCAGCCATAATAGCGCTTTGATCGCTGGGCTTCTCCCCGGCCATGGTTCGGACTTCGCGGGTAGAGGGCATGGTAGGTCTGAAATTGCTATCTGAACCCACCTGCGCCGCCGCCATAAGTTGATTTATGTATGTTAGTTTGAGAAAGATCCAGTCGTTCATCTCCGCAAGCCTTTCCACGGCATCGCGCTTCAGGAGAAAGGCGTAGTCGCGCACGGCCTCCGAAAATAGATTGCGCATGGTAACTGCGTATTCCCTGGCGCGCATGGCTGAGTTCTGACGCTCCGCCTGACGGGCTTTTTCGTGCACGACCTGCTGCTCCTGAGCGTCTATCTCTCGAGACTGCGCGTCAATCTGTTTTGACTGGCTGTCGAGTTCCTGGTTTTTGATGCGATTTTGTTCGCGCACCTGGGAGAGCTGGCGCCCCAACTCTTCTCGCTGATTATTTAGTTCAGCAACCTGAGTATCATGTTCTCTGAATGAGGTGCTCTGCTGGGATTCTATAGCAGCAATTTCATTTTCGATATCTTTGATGGCATTTTCAAGGCTCGATATCCTGTCCTGATAGTTCTCACGGCGCGCACGCCTGTTCTCTTCAATCTGGCGTGCAGCATCAGAACCCCTTACGGGCATTTGACCACCAGCTCGCATATAGACTTCCCTCCAGCAATATTATCGACAGCGGAGATGGCAGAGTTGCGTGTGGATATCAAATAATTATTCAATAATATCAATAAGTTATAGATAAAGCATGCGCTCCAGGGCGAGTTTAGCATATTTTAAGATATCTTCGGGGACGATGACCTCATTGATATCCCCCAGCCTGTCCAGAGTCATCAGCAGGTCGCCTAGCCCTATTTTCATCATATTCGGACAAAGGGATCTTGCCAGAGGGATGATATTCTTATCGGGATGCAGATTGGCAAGCCTCGACACCATGTTGATCTCAGTCCCGATCGCGATCGTAGATCCTGAACGGGCGTTCTCCACAAACTCCTTTAGATATCCGGTCGAACCTGCGCCATCGGCCGCCATAACGACCGAGGGTGAGCACTCCGGATGAACGATCACCTCGCAACCTTTATGAGCGCGCCTTACTGCTTCGACATGTTCGACTGTGAAAAATGTATGGATGTGGCAATGCCCCTTCCAGAGGATGAGTTTTTTCTCCAAAAGAGAATTTACATCGAAAGAACTCATCTTTAGATGAGGATCCCAGAGGAAGGTTGCGGATTCGTGAATGCCGAAATCACGCGCAGCGTTTCTGCCAAGATTTTCGTCGGGGAAAAAAAATATTTTTTTATTCTGTTCCAAGGCCCACCTAAATGCCTTTCCTGCCGATGACGAGGTACAGACAAGCCCCCCGTTCCTGCCGCAGAACGCCTTTAGCTCCGCCGAAGAATTCATATAGACGATTGGGATAAAATTCGATGAAATATTTAGATCGCTAAGCACCTGCCATGCAGCCTCGACCTGATCTACAGATGCAAAATCAGCCAGAGGGCAGCCCGCCGTCGGATCAGGGATAAAGACGCGCTGCCACTCTTTCGCTAGAATGGAGCTCGCCTCCGCCATAAAATAAACGCCACAAAAGACTATAAACTTGGCATCGGTATCGGATCCTGCTTTTGCTAGCTGCAAGCTATCTCCTTCATAGTCGGCGAGGCGAACTATCCCTTCACGCTGATAGAAGTGACCGAGGATTTTGAGATCTCCACCCAGACGTTTTTTATGTTTGAGTATTCGCGCAATAAGCTCATCCTCTTGAAGCGACATATATTTTTCCTGCATGAATTCTCCTAATCGGGATGCGTGTCCCCCGAAGTTTGTAGCCAGTCACAAGTTACGAGTCACGGAGTTTCCGGATCCCCGACAACATCGCTCGAGGATGACAACCTTCTTAATCCTTAATCCTTAATCCCTAATCCTAACTGATCATCTCCAGAAATTCTTTTTCTGAGATTATCTTAAGACCTTCTCCATCCGCCGCTATCTTCTGAGCTTTGGCGAGCTTAGAGCCCGCCCCGCCACCATCCCCTACGACCAGATAATCCAGATTTTTACTGACGCCGCTGGCGATATTGCCGCCTAGCTCCTCGACGCGTTTTGCCGCTTCATCGCGGCCCATCGAAAGCATCTTTCCGGTGAAGAGAAAGTTCTTTGATGCATAGCCCCAGCCATACGCCGGTCCAGAATCGGAAGCTTTCTCTACCTTCAAATGCGAAAGCAATCTATCGATTAGCGCGGACTTCTCTCTTAGACCGGAAACAACTTCGCGGGCTATGACTGGACCGATGGTATGTATATCAGAGAGTTCGGCCTCGGAAAGTTTGCGTATTTTTTCAACGCTGCCAAATTGTGCCAAAATCTTCGCTGCGTGTTTTCCGAGCTCCCTTATCCCAAGGCTCTTCAAAAAATCGGCCAGCAAGATGTTTCTGGAAGCATCGATATTTCTGATCAGCTTATCGGCAAGTGTATCGCCCATGCGCTCGAGCCCTAAAAGATCTTCCTTTGAAAGCTCATAAAGTTCCGAAGGGTCGGTGACAAGCCCTTCATGATAAAGTCTTTCCAGCAGTTTTTCGCCAAAGCCGTCTATCCCTGCAGCCTTTACAAAATGGTATAACTCACCGACTTTCCTGCTAACGCAATTATCGGGATCGGTGCAATACAGGAAATCATCATGCATCTCCACCGGCGAGTCGCAGGATGGGCATCTGTCCGGAATTTCAATCCGATCCGATCCGGGTTCAGCAACCGATTCCAGATTTGGAATCACCCCTCCCCTTCTCATCATGACTACCTTCGCCCCTTTTGACAGGCCGAGTTCTTTCATGATTCCCACATTATGAAGCGAGGCCCGCCGCACCTTCGCCCCGGAAAGCTCGACCGGCTCTACAATGGCCACAGGGGTGATCACGCCCGTTCGCGACACGCTCCATTCGACATCGATGAGCCGGGTCGTACCGGAGTCCCCCTGAAATTTATATGCTATGACATATCTAGGATGATGCGCCGTGATCCCAAGCCTCTCCTGCTCGGAAAGATCGTCAACCCTAAAGACAACTCCATCCAATTCGAAATCGTAGCTGTCGCGCCTTGAAAGAAAATATTTATAGACATCTGAAATTTCGTTTCTGCCGATCTTCTTCCATTCGACGACATCGAAACCCAAAGTCTTGAGCCGTTTGTATTTTTCATTTTCGAACTCATCGTCGGAGCCGATCATGTCGTAGGCAAAAAATGACAGATTGTACGCACCGGTTCTTTTGGGATCCTTCTGCTTTATCGCACCCGCCGCCAGATTCCTGGGATTTGAGAATGTATCTTTAAAACCGGCAAAGACGGAGAGCGGCATATATATTTCGCCACGCACCTCGACCTTGCCGAAGCTGATTTTCTGTGGAATCGAGGAAATAAATTTAACATTATTTGTAATTTCTTCCCCTTCAACTCCATCGCCGCGCGTCGCTCCCTGAAAGAGCTTTCCATTTGCATCGTATTTCAGACTGACCGCACATCCGTCTATCTTCGGACTCGCCACTATCCCGCCTTCGAATTTGGCAGCCCAATCCAGCGCACCCTTATCATCGTAACATTTGTCCAGTGAGAGCATAGGTCGGTCGTGGCGCACCTTTTTTGCCGAAGAAGAAATATCCGAAATTATGTCATGCAACACCTTTGAATCCGGCTTACGACGGCGCAGCGCCTCAACCATCCTGTCGAATTCGTAGTCTGAAATCTGCGGAGAATTCTCAACAAAGTAGAGGCGGTTATGGCGCTCGATTTCAGCCTCAAGCTCAGCGATGGGAATTTTTTTATAGTCTACATCCGTCATATCAGAGGTCGTTTCCAAATCCGTTTCTATGGTTGTAGAGTATGATGCGCGGGCCAATATCCGGATCTATTCTCACAAGAGTCATCGAACAGTTATCCACTCCAAATTGATAGATTCTGTCCATGTCCATGGAAAGGAGGTTGAGCAACGCCACCTTGATTACATCGGCATGGCTGACAAAAACCACCCTTCCCTTCGAATAGGATGAGATCACGTCATCTATCAGCTCCTTCGTTCGTTTTGCCACATCAGCGATGGACTCCCCGCCCGGGATCTCCACCTTTGCGGGTTTCAGATGATAGTTTTTCCATACCTCGGGGTACTCCCTTTCGACATCGGCAAAACTCTTTTTCACCCAGTCACCGTAGTTTATCTCGGAAAGGCGCTCATCCATGATGATTTTTATTTTGGGATGCTTCGATGCAATCGCCTGAGCCGTCTGTGCGGCACGAAGGACGGGGCTAGCATGTATCGCATCTATCTTAGCGCTGGCAAGATACTGCGCGATTCCCTCCGCCTGTTTTTTTCCGATATCATTGAGCGGCACGTCGAGCCGCCCCATCACCCGCTTCTCTACATTCCAATCGGTCTGTCCGTGCCTGACAAGAAGAATCTCCAACATTTCACTTTCCTTTCCCATTTTCGAATGATAAAAATTCCGCATGAAACTAGCAAATTCCTTTGAAATATCAACAAGATTTGCTTCATGACCGAAACGGGTCGATCGGGGGTAAAATGGCTAGGAAAGAGTTCAAACTCAAAAACGGAATGCACGTCCTTCTCGAAGAAAACCACAACGCCAAGGTAGTCTCCTTCACCGCGCTCGTCAACGTCGGCAGCGTCGACGAGACCGATGATGAGGCCGGAATCTGCCACGTCATCGAGCATATGCTTTTCAAGGGAACGCCGAAGCGCCCTGAAGGGACCATCGCAATGGAAGTGGAGGCCGCAGGCGGCGACATGAACGCCTACACCTCCCTCGACCAGACCGTTTACTACATAAACATGGCGACGCGCTTTGCAGCAAAGGGGCTTGAGATACTCGCCGATGCCGTAATGAACCCCCTGTTCGATTCAGAAGAACTGAAAAGGGAATCTGAGGTTATCCTCGAAGAGATAAGGCGTGAACAGGACAACCCCTCAAGGATGGCGGCGGAATACCTCTTCCAGCATGCATATAAAGTTCACAACTACAGAAGGCCTATCATCGGATATCCGAAAACGGTAAAATCCTTCACACATCAGGATCTCACATCCTTTCACCGCAGATGGTACACACCAAAAAACATATCCTTCATCGTAGTCGGCGATTTCAACACAAAGAAAATGTTATCCGATATCGAAAAGGCATTCGAAGGTTTTGAAGGAGACGAGATACCGTCAAGGATATCGAAGCCGGAGCCGCGCCAATCCAGCCCCCGCATAATAGTCAAAGAGATGAACGTTCAGAGCACATATCTATCGATGGGATTTCACATCCCCAATTTCGTTTCCGCAGATACTCCGGTTCTTGACCTGCTTTCGCACATACTGGGCGGGACGGATTCGTCGCGCCTTGAACAGGTGGTTAAGGAAAAAAAGAGATTGGCACATGCGATACATTGCAGCGCATATACACCAAAACACCCCGGCCTATTCTATGTCGGAGCCATGGTTTCCGACTCCAACGCCGCAAAAACCATCAACGCTATTAGTCAGGAAGTTGGAAAACTTAAGACGAATTTCGTCGCTTCCGATGAACTCGCACGTGCCAAGATCAACATGAGATCAAATGAGATCTACGAAAAGGAAACGGTCGGCGGTCAGGGCGCCAAAATAGCATCGTTCATAGCATCGTCTGGAGAGGCCTCGTTCGAACGAACCTACTATCAGAGGATGGCGGAAGTCACGCCAGAAGACATCTCCGAAGCGGCTAAAAAATACTTAAACTTTTCTTCGGCAACAACCGTCCTGATCGTTCCGAAGAAATCGAAATGGACGAAGAACAAATCGCAGATAAAATCTGCTCTCAGCTCCAAAAAAACAATCCCCCTGAAGAAATCTTGCGACAAGAGTGAGCCAAGACAGATCATGCTGAAAAACGGCGCAAAGCTGATCGTAAGGGAGATAAAAAACATACCGGTGGTATCCATCTGTTCAGCGGCTTTGGGAGGAATAAGAAGCGAAACCAGGGCTAAAAACGGCGTCTCCGCCATGCTCGCGCGCACGCTTACAAAAGGGACGCGCGAAAGAAAGGCCCTTCGCATCGCACGCGACATCGAAAAGATCGCCGGCAGCATTGACGGATTCTGCGGAAAAAACACATTCGGAGTCAGATGTGAATTTTTGAGCGAATACGTCTACGACGGATTTGAACTTTTTGCCGATGTTTTAACGCATCCATCATTCGAACCGGAAGAGGTAGCCAACGAAAAGCAGATATTGCTCAAGGCGATAAAAGATCAGGAAGACAACCTTTCCTCGCTGGCATTCGCAAAATTTCTGCAAACCCTCTATCCGAGGCATCCGTACGGACTGCGTTCCATCGGAATGGAAAAGAGCGTAAAATCGCTGACTAGAAACGACCTCATCGCGCACCACCGTGAAATGACGAAGGCATCGGGGACGGTGATAGCGGTAGTGGGAGATGTATGCACCGATGAGATAGAGGCGCTGGCCAACGAATATCTCTGCGACATGAGCCTTGGTAAACCGAAAAATCTTGCACTTAAAAGCGACCCAAGGCCCAAGTCCCCAAGGCTATGCACAATCAAAAAAGATGACAAACAGCAGGCGCATATCGTCATGGGTTTCCAGGGAACGCGCTTCTCCAATCGTGATAAATACGCCATGACAGTCCTAAACAACATCCTCTCAGGACAAGGGGGGCGTCTCTTCCGCGTACTCCGCGATCAGATGAGCCTCGCTTATGCCGTAAGTTCGGTAAATCAGGAGGGAGTCGAACCTGGATACTTCGCTGTATACATCGGCACCGATCCGTCCAAAATAGACATCTCCGTCGATGCGATGAAAACCGAACTCATAAAGGTCTGTGAAAAAAAGATTACAAAGGAAGAGCTTTCACGCGCAAAGCAGTACCTGGTTGGCACCTACGATCTCGAACTGCAGCGCTACGGTGCCATTGCCAATATGTACTGCTTCTACGAACTCTACCATCTAGGGCTGAAGGAGATCGACAAATACCCCGAAAGGATAATGTCGGTAACGGCTGAAGAAGTCCTGGCAGCCGCCAAGCGCTATATCGACATAGATAACTACACCATGGCGATAGTGAAACCGTAATCGTTATGGAGAGATCTCAAAAATCAGAAAATTTCTTATCTCTACGCAGCCAAATATTTTTAAATTTTCTACATCCTAAAAAACTATCTGCTGTCGTCGCCTGCCCAGGGCAATTTTTGAATCTGGAGCAAGCTTCACCTGCGAAGATACGTGAATTCCCCGAGGCAGGCGGCTTCATAACCGATATCGAAACAGTAACTACCTATTCCAATTTCCAAGCGGGCAGGCGTCACAGTGCGGAATCTTGCGGCAGAAATTTTTGCCCGTCTCTACGATGAGCGCATGGTATTCGTTAAAAAGCGGCACATCCCATTCAAGGTTATCCATAAAAATTTGCTGAATTTCAACGTACCCATCTTCCTCGCAGCAAAGCGAGTGTCTTAGAAGAATTCTCTTCGTGTACGCGTCGACGACAAACATGGGCCTATTAAGCGCATAGAGAAGAATCGAGTCGGCCGTCTCGGGACCTATTCCCTTCACGGAGAGAAGCTCTTCGCGCAAGGTCGAAGTTGAAATCTCTTTCATCCTCTCGACATCGCCGCCGTAATTTAAAATAAAATATTCTATGAAGTTTTTCAGCCGCCCAGCCTTCAACCTGAAATATCCGGCAGGTCTTATGAGTTCTGCAAGCGCCGCATGCTCGCACCCATGAATCGCATACACGTCGAGCATTCCGGCATTTTTAAGGTTTTCTATCGCACGCTCGACGTTTTTCCAGTTGGTATTCTGTGTGAGCATCGCGCCAACCATAACCTCAAAGGGGCTCTGCGCCGGCCACCAGCCCAGATGGCCGAAATGCGACAGCATCGCATCATACGCCTCTTTAAGAGTTTTCCTCGATGCCATCAGGACCTCGCATGGAAAGAAAAATCGCCCATCCTCTGCGAATGGGCGAAATTATCACACAAAAACCAGAAACCACATCAGCACTTAAGCCCCCGTGGGAGCCGCTTCCGGTGCGACAGCAGGAGCCTCGGCGGCAGCAGCCTGCGGACGTTTGGATGCTATCCAAGCCTCGTAGTGCTGTTTGCACATGCCTCCCTTGAAAGTCTCTGTGCGGCAATTCTCCGCGCTGCAGATCCTATAGTGGGGCTTTTTCGGCATCTCGCCGCGACGCCACTTGCGGAAGTGGATGTTGCAATACCCTTTCGCCCTATATGGCCTCTTGCACCCTTCGACTTTACACGTTCTCTCTTTGCTGACTTCCATCGTAAAATCTCCTTTTTATTTCACGGGCTGAGCTGCCTCGACCTTTTGAGGAGGTAAAGCCTCCTGTCCCGGAGCTCCATCGATCTTGGTGCCCTTGTTCAGTTCCTCTTTTAAAACATCCTCGAGCTGCTTGCGCTCTGAATCAGTGATATCCTCGGAAATTGCCTCACCTGCCGCTTTCAACCCCTCTCCTACGAGCGACCTGATATCGTGCACGGCATCTTTGACCATGGGAGTCTCGGTCAAGGGTTTCAGATGTTCCTGAATCGTTTTTCCACCCACTTTATAGCCTGTTATCCAGAGGAGTATCCCGGCCACAATAGCTATAAAAAGCAACCACTTGATAAGTCTGAACATAAAACCCTCCCCCTGGCAAATTTCGGCAGAAGATAGAGGGACAAATAGCCCCTGTCAATACAGTATTGGCGGGACGATCACCAATCCGCAACTCCATGCAACTGTAAAAGCGCTCGACCAAGAAAACTATCCGCGGAGATTATAGACATAACCGACCGACTTTGTTATACAATTCGCATGCGAAAACCACTGATACTCATCGTCGATGACAACCCCACGATAATCGAGCTCCTGAAGTCCCAGCTCAAGGCCTACGATTTCGACCTGCAGGTCGCCTATGATGGAGAAGAGGCTCTCGAAAAGATCCGCAATAGGGCCCCAGACCTCGTGCTTCTGGACCTCATGATGCCCAAAATTTCGGGATTCGAAATATGCAAGAGGATCAAGGAAAACAAAAACACTCAGTTCATCCCGATAATTGTCATAACGGCGCTTCATGAACAGCATGACAAACTGCGCGCGATAGAGCTCGGCGCCGACGATTTCCTTATTAAACCCATAAACAAGATAGAGTTGATCACCAGGATCAAGTCGCTGCTTCGAATGAAACTTTTACATGACGATGTGGATACCAGCGAAAGCATACTTTTCTCTCTGGTCGTTGCACTCGAGGCAAAGGATTTCTACACCAAAGGACACTCGGAAAGAGTTGCCGATATCGCAGTTGGCATCGGCAAAACGATGTCTCTCCCAGAAGCGCAGATCGACGCCCTCAAAAAGGGAAGCCTGATACACGACATCGGTAAAATAGGGGTAAAAGAGTCGGTGCTTCTCAAGCCCGGTCGACTCACCGACGAAGAAATGTCCCACGTCAAAAGCCATCCGAGGCTCGGATTCGACATCTGCTATCCTCTGAAAAGTCTCGAGAAATGCCTCTGCATAATAAGATCCCACCATGAACGCATGGATGGCAACGGATATCCGGACGGCCTGCAGGGAAGCGAAATTCCACTGCTTTCGCGCATAGTCGCCGTTGCCGACGCATACGACGCCATGACGACCGACAGACCCTATCGAAGCGGGATGGGGGAGAACAAGGCCATGGCCATTTTCAAAAATGAAATCAACAGCGGGCAGTGGGATCCCGATTGTGTAAAAGCCTTCCTCACCATGCAAAAAAGCGCTTCCTGATATAACATGGCAGCCTCAGAAAAAATACTGGTCACCGGGGCCGGAGGGCTCATAGGATCCGCAGTCTGTTCAAGGCTGTATTCGATGAATATCGAGTTCAGGGCCATGTTGTGGAATGATGAATCGGAAGAAAATATCTCCCATCTGGATGGAATAGAGAAAATTCGCGGCGATGTCAGAGACCGCCAATCCATAAAAAAGGCGCTCTCGGGATGTACGGGCTGCGTCCACTGCGCCGCACTAAACCGCCTCTGGAATGAAGATCCTCGCGAATTCTTGGAGATCAATATAGATGGCACCAGAAATATCTGCGATGAATCCCTCTCTTCCGGCATAAAAAAAATCGTATTCACGAGCAGCTGCGATGCAATGGGCCCATCCACGGATGGCAAACCCAGAAACGAAGACTCCCCAATAAATCGCGCCTCGGTAAAAGGCGGATACGAACGCAGCAAGTTGGAATCTGAAGAGATAATAGCATCGCTGTCCGGAGAAAAGATAAGCCATGCGATAATCAGGCCGGCGGCGGTAATAGGCCCCGGCGATATACACCTCACTCCACCAGGAAAGCTGATAAGAAATTTTTTAAGCGGAAAGCTACCAGCCTATTACAACGCCGGAATCAATTTCGTAGATTCGCGGGACGTAGCAGCGGCTCACGTCAAGGCAATCACCACCCCCGGCATCGAAGGAACCTTCATCCTGGGCGGACACAATATCTTTTTGCATAAACTTTTCACAATGTTGAAAAAAATTTCCGGCATAGATTCGCTACCTGTAAAAATTCCTTATCCACTTGCGCTAGCTACGGCATTTGTACTAGAGGTCAAGGGTGATGTGTCCAGGTCCGACCCTGGTATAACCGTAAACGGCGTAAAGACGGTAAAACATCCGTGGTTTTTTGATTCAACAAAGGCTGAAAAAATGCTAGACCACCGTCCGAGACCGATAGAACAAACGCTCAGCGATGCGATGGAATGGCATAAAAGGAGGATGACATTATGATAAATGAATTTTTAACATCGGTAATACACAGGCCCTACGTATTCATTTTCCTGGCCTCATATCTTGTGCTTGCAAAAATTCGTTGGGGCACGACGAAAACCCTGATCTGGCTTGTTTCAGGGTATATCATAGCCTGGCTCAGCGAATACTCCTCTATCAACACCGGCTTTCCTTACGGAGAATACCACTACATATACGCCAGCATGCCCGGGGAACTGATGATAGCGGGGGTTCCATTCTTCGACTCCCTCTCCTACCCGTTCATGATATTCGCAGGCTTCACGACGGCAGCCCTGCTGATGAAAACAGAGCGAGGGTTGAAGGTCGCATTCCTCGGGGCTATTTTCACGACCCTGCTCGATGTGATCATAGACCCAATATCCAAGCTGGGGTCCCAGTGGTTTTTAGGAAAGATCTACTACTACGTGGAGAATGGATTCTATTTCGGAATACCCTTTTCAAACTTCGCCGGATGGTTCCTAGTATCCCTCGCGGTTATTTTGTTCAATCAGGGGATATGGCAACTTGTCGGGGAGAAGGGAAAACCCTTGAGCATGAGCAAGAGGGAGATTTTATATCCGGCGTTCTACATAAGCATAGGGCTTTTCGGAGTAGCGGTAGCGGCCTACATATCCGCCTACCGGATATTCGCGGCGAACTTCATAATCGTGATAGTCATGATGATTGCGACAATGAAATCTCTTAGAAGTTCTATACGCGCTCTTCCTTAACCTCTGTTCCGTCGTAGCTGATCAGCGTGGGAACTCCATCGCTCAAGGTCTCTACCGCAACCGGCCTTTTCCAGATGTTAAAAAGCCTCTTCAGAGTTTCGCATGCATAATCGTGCTTGAGCTCCCTTCCCTCGTGCGAATGCTTGAGCAGCAGTTCGCCGCGGTTTCGGAAGTTGCCATCAACCACGTTGATTATAGGATGGCCGAAGTTAGTGAGCTGAAAGAGAAGCTGCTGTTTTATTTTGCTGAACTCTCGGCTGGCTATCTCATACTGGTCCGATGAGATATTGTAGGAATATATGAAAAGTTTATGTTTCTCGCAGAACTCCGGCGTGAGAAATTCATCTATGAACATGACGTCATTATACAGCTTCCTTACCTCAAAAATTTTCTGACGGCCCAGACCCAGCTTCAAATCCCAGTTGGCCTTGGCAACCATATCGGTACACTCCTCATAGGCCTTGCCAAAGCGGCCGGTGTTCCATCTCTCTTCGACATCGCGGAACAACTCTATACCCACCTTGTAGGGATTGAAATTTCTGGCGCTCATCGCAACCGTGCCGGAATGATGGTCGGCATAGTCGATAACCTCGGAATCGGTAAGGGCGCGCTCGGTCATTATCTTGGAATGCCAATAACTGGCCCACCCTTCGTTCATTATTTTGGTCAAGCCCTGAGGGGCAAAATAATACGCCTCTTCGCGTATTATCGAGAGGATATCCCGTTCCCATTTCTCCAACGGAGCATAGTCGAGCAGGAATAGTAAAACATCCTTTTCTGGATGCTCCGGAAATTTCTTTTCCAGCTGCATCTCATCCTCTATTGCTTTTCTCTGTTCCTCCATGAATTCCTGAGGGTTGATATACTTATCCATGTACTGATGATTTATCTTCAGTTTTCTTATCGGACGCCTCGGACCTTCGAGTTCTCTGCCTGCTGGAGCGCGCCGCCTTATTGCATGGGCATGGTGATCTATAAGATCCTCTATCGCCAAGCAACTATCTATAAAGCTCTCTACGCGGTCCATGCCATATTCATCTATGTATCTCAGAACGCGGGTCTTGTGATTTGCCATCTCGTCCATCATCTTGCGATTGGTATGTGCAAAAAACAGGTTGTTCTTGAAAAAATCACAGTGCGCGTAGACGTGCGCCATCACCAGCTTCTGATCCACCATGCCGTTTGAATAGAGAAGATATGCATAACAAGGATCGGTATTTATGACCATCTCGTATATCTTGGAAAGGCCGTAGGCATAGCTTTTTGAGAGCTGTTCGTATTCCATCCCAAAGCGCCAATGAGGATACCTGTTCGGAAACCCCCCATAGGCTGCCACTTCATTGATCTGGTTCCAATCTAGAACCTCGAATATGACATCGTAGAAATCGAGTCCGAATTCGCGGGCGTACCCCTCTATTTTAACCCTCTCCGCCTCAAGATCGGCAGGAAGATGGGTGTCGTACTTCGTAGGCCTGCTTTTTCTGAAACTTCTTCGCATATATTATATAAACCTATTTTCCTTTACCCAGAAATGTCTTTATAGATTCCGGAATCGCGTCCTTATTCGGGATGCGCGAGGTTATGACCTGGTCGTTGCCACCGAACTTCGCATGCAGATCCTTTAAAAACTGGCCGCTTCCGTATTCGCTCTCGACCTGTCCGTAGCAAAAAACATTCGAGATGGGGAGAATATCTTTCTCCAAAAGTTTCATGCAGTCGTCAGTGTCATTGCCCGACCAGTTATCACCATCGGAAAATTGAAATGGATATATATTCCACTCATCCACGTTGTAATTTTCCTCAATAATTTTTAGGAACATCTTGTACGCCGAGGATATTATCGTTCCACCGCTCTCGCGCGTATGAAAAAAGGTCTCCCGGTCCACTTCCCTGGCTACAGCGTCATGGATGATATATCTAACATCGACCCCTTCATACTGGGAGCGTATCCATGTGTCTATCCAGAAGCATTCGATGCGCACCATCTCCTTTTGTTCATCCCCCATCGAGCCCGAGACGTCCATCATGTACACGATGAGCGCACGGCTCCTGGGATTGTGGACCTCTTTCCATACGCGATAGACTTTATCTTCCCTCACAGGGATGATGAGCGGCCTCTTCGGGTCGTAGGTGCCGCTCATGATCTGACGCTTCAGAGCCTTTCTGTATGTTCTTTTGAAATGCCTGAGGCTTTCAGGACCGGCGGTGGATATGCCGGTGTATTTTATGTTCTTGGTATCGATCTCACGCTGGCCTTTTGGCTTAATGCGCGGAAGCTCGAGTTCCTCGCCAAGGAGTTCGGCGAGCTCCTCCATCGTCACATCGACCTCGAGGAGGTGTTCTCCAGGTGTATTGCCCGCCTGAGCAGCCCCCTCGCCGTCGCCCGGTTGAACAGCTTCGCCCTGCTCGCCATCGCCGCGGCCAACGCCACCTTTTTCCTTATCACCGTAAACGAAATGCGGGATATCGATCCTTGGAATTGGAATGCTGACCAGATCCTTCCCCTGCTTGCCTATGAGTTCACCCTGGCTGATGAATTTCCTCAGCTCCTTTTTGACGCGCCCTCTCACTATCTGCTTGAAGCGCGAGAGATCCTGGTCGATTTTCTGGGCCATTTACGCCTTTCAGTTCTGCGATCTCTTCTCGCGTATATCGCCGCGAGCGAATATCGAGGCGACGAAGTTGAGGACATCGGTAGAGCAGGTCTCGCAGTATCCGTAATTCTTGATGAGCCTGCTCTTTACCACATCTATCTTCTCCTGCGTATCCTTGTCGATTACGCTGGAAACGAGGCTCGTAAGTTTTATCGAATCCTTCTGATCCTCGAAGAGTTTCAGCTCAAGCGCTTTATGAAGGCGCTCGTTGGTCCGGTAGCTGAACTTCTTTCCTTCCAGAGATAGCGCGCCGATGTAGTTCATTATCTCGCGCCTGAAATCATCCTTGCGGCTCTCAGGAATATCTATTTTTTCCTCGATCGAGCGCATTAGTCTCTCGTCGGGCTCCTCATTCTGACCGGTGTATGGATTCTTGACCTTCTCCCTCTGCGTATAGGCCTTGAGGTTATCGATATAGTTCGAGCACAGTCTGGATATCGCCTCTTCATCGGCGGATATCGCCCTCTGCACTTCGTTCTTCACGATATCTTCATATTCCTCTTTGACGACGGTGAGCATCTCAAGGAATTTTTTTCTCTGCTCATCGCTTTTAATCATGGAGTGATGGCGCAGGCCGGACTCAAGTTCATTGATTACCATGAAGGGATTTACACACCCGCCGCCGACATCAGAAACCAGGGCGTTGGAAATTTTATCCTGAATGTAACGCGGCGATATCCCCTCGAGCCCCTCGCGCTTGCCTTCCTTGCGCAACTCCTTGACGTTGTCCTCGGTAAAACCTGGGAGAGACTTGCCGTCGTAGAGCTTTAGCTTCTGCATCAGGGTAAGGTTGGCTTTCTTCGGCTCTTCAAGCCTAGTGAGAATCGCCCACATCGCCGCCATCTCGATCGTATGCGGAGCTATATGCTTTCCGCTGACGCGATTCGGACCGTAGTCCTTCTGATAAACCTTAACCTCCTCTGAAAGTTTGGTAATATACGGGATATCTATTTTTACGGTTCTATCGCGCAGAGCCTCCATGTACTCATTGCTCAGCAGCTTATTGTATTCCGCCTCGTTGGTATGGCCTATGATAACTTCATCGATATCGGTCTGAGCAAACTTCTTTGGCTTAACTTTATGCTCCTGCGAAGCGCCCAGCAGGTCGTAAAGGAATGCGACGTCCAGCTTCAAGACCTCTATGAACTCGATGAGACCTCTGTTGGCTATATTGAATTCACCGTCAAAATTAAATGCCCTCGGATCGGAGTCGGACCCGTATTCAGCGATCTTCCTGTAGTTAATATCGCCCGTCAGCTCTGTAGAATCCTGATTCTTTTCATCCTTCGGCTGGAATGTTCCGATGCCCACGCGATCTTTTTCGGAGAGAATCATCCTTCTGACCTTTATGTGCTCTATGACCTTGGACCAGTCTCCATCATAGAGCTTTGAAAGCTCACGATAGATATAGCGGCAGCTCGGGCAGAGGTCGCCTTGGAGAATTATCCTCTGCTCGGGCTGAAGCCCCTTATTCAGTTCAGCTAGGATTTTATCCCTGAGTTCGATCGGTATCAGATGGAGAGGCTCTTCATGCATCGGACAGGGTATCTCAGCTGAAGACCCAAATATCATGTTGCGATCGTCAAAGTTGCCCTTCACCCAAGAGTATGTATAAAGAGCACCATCCGGTCTTTTCGAATATGCTTCGAGGCCCTTTTTCAAAAGCCTGGCTATCGTTGACTTTGCACCGCCGACAGGCCCATGAAGCAGAAGGATTCTTTTTTCCGTCCCGTAGCGCATGGCAGCCGAACGAAATGCATTTACCAGCTTCATCAGAGGAAGATCGAGACCGTAAAGCGCATCCTTACCATTTTCTATCGGGTCTTCAAAAAACTTGTAGTGCACAATTTTCTTTTTATACTCGGTGTATTCCTCGAAACCGTATGAAAGGATCATGTCGTAAATCCGCTTGAACGCGGTGTCGGCAACTTTCGGATTTTTGCTGACGATGTTGAGATAATCCTGATATGACCCCTCCCAATGCAACTCCTGATACGATTTGACATCATTTAACGACGCGATCATCTGCATTAAACCATTTACGGGCTTCCCCTGTTCCGACATGACTACCTCCAGTCATTGTTTTTCAGATATACATCTCGAAATTTCGCCCCGCCAGCAACGCACGGATGATAGCAGAGCGGCGTTATCATTTCAACTCACGCTTATCATTTTCTGTCATCGTGGTCCTTACCACTGCGCGAAGAAGCCTGTTCCGATTCGCCTTGCCAAAGAGCGACCTCATCTCGTCGTATAGAGACGGATCCATCACCAATCTGCCGACAGTCCCCTCGCCACGCCTGACAGCGTCCAGTACGATCTTCAGATCTGCAGAGGCAGCCCTCATATTGGCTATAAGACCCCCTATGTTGCCTTTGGACTCTTCCTCGGCACCAGCGAGAATTCCCTTAACGGACTTCATAGCAGCGGAGAGGTTGGAGATCACATCCTCGCCTTTGGGATCGTACACGAGCGCATGAACAAGGCTATTTCCCTTTTCGACCTGTTCGACGGTCTTGCGCACGGATGATATAATAGCCTTTATGTCTCCGCCGCCTTGGGGAGTTAACGAAGAAATCATATCATTGATGGATTTCGAAGCACCGCTAATATCATCGAGAATCGTCCCTGCTTTTTCAGCCAGCGAGAATATGGAGGTTACGTCTTTCGATGGCAGAATTCCTCTGTCAGGAATCACCGACTGCGCCTCGCTCCCTACAGACACATATACAAACTTATCCCCCAAAAGCCCTTGTGTTTCGATAGTAGCGACGCTGTCGGTCCTTATCCTAGATTGATATTCCTTGTTAAGGCTTAGCCTCACTGTTATCTCCTGCGAAGCTGGATCATCTGGAAAACTAATTTTGTCCACATGCCCTACTTTGAAACCCGCAAGCTGAACAGGGGCGCCGACTCTCAGCCCCGATACGGTTTTAAAGTTGGAAAAAAGGACATACTTCCTCTGAAAGAGTTCACTGTCGCTCCCTATCATGAATATCACCACCATAGCCAGAACAAGGCCTACGCTGATAAAAACACCTACCCTGAACTCGTCTAATCTGTTGCGCGGCATAAAACCCCCTCCAATTCACATTGCTCAACCATCCCCGGTGGCCATCTCGCCCCTGATAAAACTTTGAACTGCCGGATCGGAAGAGGCCCTCGCCTCCTCCACGCTTCCGACAAAACCTATACGCCTGTCATATATCATGGCGAGCCTGTCTGTTATCGAGAACGCCGCCTCCATGTCGTGAGTGACAACCACTGAGGTGACCTTCATCTTCTCTTGCAGCTCCCTGATAAGACGGCAGATCCTCTTCGTATTCGCCGGATCTAGTCCGGTGGTAGGCTCGTCGTATAGAATGACATCCGGATCGGTCGCAATGGCCCTCGCCAATCCTACGCGCTTCTTCATGCCGCCGGAAAGGTCGGACGGCATCATTCCTCCTATCCCTGGAAGGCCTACCATGGCGAGTTTATCATCGACTATTTGTGAAATTTTATTTTCGCCATACTCAAAATGCTCCCTTAGAGGATAGGCAACATTCTCCTTCACCGTAAGGGAATCAAAGAGAGCCGCCCCCTGAAAGAGCATCCCTATCCGCCTTCGCATCCGTGAAAGCTTTCTTTCATTCATCTCCGAAAGGGGTTCACCGTCGAAAAAGATCTCGCCGGAATCGGGACGCATCACCCCGAGAAGCAGTTTCAGAAAAACGCTCTTCCCCGTCCCGGATCCACCTATGATAGTGAGGGTTTCACCAGGGGAAATAGAAAGCTCCGCACCGACGAGCACGCCGTGATCGCCAAATGACTTATGGACATCCTTGAATTCGATTATAGGTTTCATCTTAAAAATACAAAGCCAGCTTCGTCAGGAAAAAATCCGAGACGAAAATAGTAATGGACGAGAAGACCACAGCTCGCGTCGTCTGCCGTCCTACCCCCTCGGTACCTCCGTAAGTAGCAAGCCCCTGATAGCAGGAAATTATCGATATAAAAAACCCGAAGAAGACAGCCTTTATGATGCCGCTTGCAAAATCATCGATGATCAGCGTCCTGGAAACCTGGTCGAAGTAGAAACGCGGAGTGACACCGGCCTCTATGACAGTTATCACCATTCCACCTACAACCCCTATGACGTTTGCCATTATTGTGAGAAGTGGATTAGTTATCGTAGTGGCGAGAACCCTCGGAACCACCAGCTTCTGCACCGGATTGGCCCCCATCGCCTCTATAGCAAGAACCTGCTCGGTGACGACCATGGAACCGAGCTCGGCTGCCATCCCGCTTCCAACCCTCGCCGCTACCATTATCGCAGTAAGGACGGGGCCGAGCTCCCTGAAGATGGAGAGAGCGACTATCTGACCGACGTAGAGCTTCAGTCCGAATCTGCCGAGACCTACGGAGAGCTGCAGCGCTATGACCAGGCCAGTAAAAAAAGCTATCAGAGCCACTATCGAGAAGGATTTATTACCCACCTGGACAAACTGCTTTAGAAGCTCATCGGTCGAAAGGCGGTGTGTAAAAAGAACCCTTATTGTGCTAAATGCCAAGGAGGTGATACCCCCGACGAGCTTGACGAAAGAAACCACACCAGCGCCGACTTTGGATACCATCGGACGAAGGCAAGATCGCCTTATATTATCTGTAGGTGCTGAAATGGTCATCTGTCAAAACCGTTTTCGGAAAATCATTCAAAGTGAAACTGCTGAAAAAAACCTTCAAAGGCCGAACGGGTCGCCTGATTCTGTCCGCCCGGAGAAACAGCGTAGAAATCAAAAACGCATCCGTCTTTCCTGATCGTCACCAGATCGACCATCGAGACAACACCATCCATGCTTCCGCTGGTAAGAATTCTAACCGCTCCCCTGCCGTTCAGCATCAGTTTTTCTTCGCTCAAAACACTCCTGTTTTCAAGCGTACCGAGAATCTCCCCACTCAGGGCATCAGGACGCAAACCCTCTACACCCCTCCCACAGAATGCGCTGGTGGAGATAGAGGCCCCCGCCTCCGGACTGTAAAATGTCACCGACCTGACCTTGGTATCGACCCTCTTCCAATCGTCAGGAAGGATACCCACCTTATAAAAATTCTTGTTCATGAGGTAGACGCAACCATCGCGATATGACATAACGCCAATGAATTTGGGCGGACCGAAGATACACGCCACAAAAAGGACGGATAACAGCGCCAAAGTTATGACAAGAGCCCCCCTAGTGAGAAACATGGCGGGACTATACCCAATATGTCCACTGTTGACAAGGAGTTAGGCTGTTTGAAATGATTAAAACCATGAGCGAAATTGAGAAAAATCTGAGTGTCGTCAGAAAACGGATAGAAGCGGCTTGCGCCGGATCTTCAAGGGATCCCTCAGGCGTAAAGCTAGTAGCCGTTACAAAAAACGTGACTACGGATCAAATAGCTGAGGCGTTCAAATTCGGTCAGCTGGTCTTCGGCGAAAATTATGCGCAGGAACTTCGCGACAAGTATAAAGAGCTCTCCGACCTTCCGATCGAATGGCATTTCATAGGCCATCTCCAGAAAAACAAGGTCAAATACGTAAGCCCTGTAGCTGCGCTCGTGGAAACGGTAGATTCCACGGATCTCGCAGATGTGATATCGGCAAGAGCGGTTGGCACAATCGACTGCCTCATCGAAGTGAACATATCCGGCGAAGCAAGCAAGTCCGGATGCTCCGAAACCGAAGTTGCAAAGATCGCGGCACATATAGAAAAACTTCCTAACCTCAATATGCGTGGTCTGATGACGATGCCCCCATATTCCGATAATCCTGAAAAGAGCAGACCCTATTTCAAAAAATTAAAAACGCTTCTCGACAAGCTCAACGATGAACTCTTTCCTGCTGAACCGTATAGGGAGCTATCGATCGGAATGAGCCACGACATGGAGGTGGCGATTCAGGAGGGAGCCACGATAGTAAGGGTCGGGACCGCCATATTCGGGGAAAGGTCATAACGGAATTTCCACCTGCCATGCCATCGTCGGCGACCTAGCCCGCTGAAAGCGGAGGCTCAAGGCGTGCGGAAACGACTTTTGGCGATATCATTGAAAAAGATATATGAAAAAAAATAGGCGTGAACAGAGAAGGCTGCAATCGATTCGTCATGGGTGCAAGTGCCCCGAATGCGTTGAGTGTTGCGAACGCGACCCTGGCTGGTTTATGCCAGACGAAGTAGCGATAGCCGCCCGATATCTCGGGCTGAATGAAAATGAGTTCATAGAAAAATATTGTACCGAACACATCTATGATGGGACTAGGACTCTATCACCGGCCATGAAAAATGGAGGCAGTTCCTGCATATTCCTGAATCGTGATAAGGAATGCTCAATACACGAAGTAAAACCTTTCGAATGCAAAAAGGTCTACGGCTGCGGGGCCAATTATAGACACAAAAGGCTTAGGGAAATGATAAGCAAGAACTGGAAAAAGTAACTTCACCCAATTACCACTCATTCATATACGCGATATCTTCGTAGGGAACTCTGTACAGAGGCTGTTTCAGACGTTTCTGGTCGAATATGTGCCCGAACAGGCCAATCGAACGGCCTACGACAAATAGCGCGTTCAGACATCCCATCTCGATTATATCATCCGTCTCTTCCTTGCTAAAGAGATCGGCGCACGACCACAAAAGATCTACGAATGTGACGCCGATACATCCATCGACATTAAGTATCAAGCTGCCTTTTTTCTGTGTCGTTATTTTTTCAACCTCTAGAGCATAATCCAGAAGTTTAGATTGAGGAAAATTCTTTTTCACAAGCTCCTTCAGCTGAGTAACGCGCATGTCGGGATTGGTAACGCTTTTGACGCGATGGCCTATGCCCGGAATATTTATCCCCTGTTCCTTCATATGTTTCACAAAATCCTCGGCAGAGAGTCCCGCTTCAAATGCCTTCTTGAAAGACTGCGCAGCGCCGTCGATCGCACCACCAAAACGAGGGCCTATGGTGAGAAGCCCTGAAACGAGGCTGGATATAATATCCTTTCCGGCTCTTGCAGCGACTATCGAATTGTGCGCGCCGGAAACCGCAGGGCCATGATCTGCGGTCAAAACCAGAGCGGTCTCAAGATAGTTGGACGCAAACTTCGGCAAATGCTTTTTAAACCAGAGCAGACCAATAACGCCACCTATTCCATAACCCTCGCCAATGATCTTGGAAATCGGGGTATCCAGATAGTATAATTCTTCACCTTTATCATTGGATATCGTGCATATAAATTCGGTCGGCTTCCTTATCGACCCCTCCTTGAGCGCCCGCGAATAATCCGCAGGAAACTTTGGAACCTCCTTGTCAGGTGCTGGCTTGATATTTCCGTCATTCAGGATTTTTTTGTAGGTAATCTTTATGGCCTCCCCATAGTCATCGAAAGATTTTGGAACTACAGCCCCTGCGTTTCTAAGCGCCTCATTTTTTGCATCAGCTGTTTCAAGTACGCTATCGGCCTTAGCACCGGCATGTCCGAATTGAACACCTGCTGGAAACATCTTCGAGCATGTCCCTGTCACCCATATCACGAGAGGCTTTTTAATATTTCCCGCCTTGAGAGCCTCGACGATCTTGAGTTCCTCGGTTCCGCCAATCTCGCCGAGAGCAGCGATCATCTTGACGGCCGGAATCTTTTCATAGCGCATGATATGATCGAGCAGGGTCGAACCCGGATATGCATCTCCGCCGATAGCCACACCTTCGTAGAGCCCGTCGCTGTTGCGCGCGATTATATTGTAGCACTCGTTGGAAAGCCCGCCGGATTTGGAAACGAAACCCACGCTCCCCGCTCTATGCAACTTCGAATCGATTATATTATCTATCGTTCCGGCGGTATTGCCTATTTTGAAACAGCCGGCCTTTATTCCGCCTACCGTTGCCGGACCTATAATGCACTTCCCCATATTCTTGGCGGCTGAGGCCATCATCCGCGCCTTTCTCTCGGGAACTCCTTCAGCGATCACGACGACCGTCCTTATATTATCATTTGCCAAGGACTCCATCGTGGTGTCATACGCGCTTCGCTGTGATGAGAAATTTATTACTACATCAGAGGATGGGTGTTTTTCTGCGGCCCTTGAAAAACTCCTGTACATCGGAATCAGGATCTCTCTCTTGCCAAAAAATACTTTATGGATCCCATCCCTGGAGGGGTTTACGATGGCGGCGACCGAAGGTTTCTCCCTCCCGCATGCAAAATCGAAATCGAGCATGCGCTGAATGGCATTTTGCTGATAGCCGTAGACTATCGCCTCGGTATCCTTTGAAAAAAGTTCTGGAGAATTCATATGGCCTCCGACAGAGCTAGGGATACGATCCTCGTCATGTGCGTCTCAGGGCCGTAAACCTCGATCGGAATCCCGAGAGTTTGTCCGAGTTCCCTCATGCGCGAAAGCCCCTCTTTGTAATTTGGGCCGCCGCGACGGACGAATACGCGGACATCATTTTCTATCAACTTATCTTTGAATTCCTTTAGTGCCTGAATGATTCCGGTGAAGGTAGCAGCCACGTCGGTAAAATTCGCTATTCCGCCGCCTATAAGAAGAACCTTGCCACGGGGATCCTTTTTTCTAGTCATGAGATCTAAGATCGTCTTTGCATACTGATACGTCAATTCCTTAGACGGATCTCCGGAATATTCGCCGTAGTTGGCCAACTCCTTTGAAAAACCGATATCGCAAACGGTATCGGCATAAATCACGGAGGCCCCGCCTCCGGCAACCATTGTCCAGACGCGCCCCTCTGGGTTTAGTATCGTCAACTTGAGCGATGCCCCGCTCTGATCGTCGAGATGCTTCACGAAGCGTTCCTCGGCGGTCATCGACGTTCCAAAAGAGGGCGGAAATTCGAGCTCGCCCCAAATCTTTCTACAGTCGAAGGCGGCGGCATCATCGACCTTGGCCACGAGATCGAGAGGAACTATAGCACCACCTGAAACCGTGAACGGATTTATTTCAAGATACGAAAAACCGCTTTCTGCGTAAAACGCATGCAGCGCGGCGATAAACTCCGCTACAAGCTCCTTATCTTTTTTCAGATCGGAAATTTTTGCGAGGATATCCGCCTTGCTCGCCTCCTGCAGAACGGGGACCTCTATTTTGATAACTTTGTCCCAGTTTTCCTCGACGAAGATCCCGCCCTTGACCGAAAAATATATCACGTCGCATTCGCGCTCATCCTTGATCGCTACATAGTACTCCTCATCTTCTGAATGTGGAGTGAACGGTTCGACCAAAAAGTGCGTCAGCTCGCCGGAGACCTTTCCGATCGTAGCGGGCTTGCCCATGCGCTCCCCTATCCATTTCTTCACGCCGTCGAAGTCTGAATTTACAAGAAGGAGCCCGTGTTTACCGCGCTTTCCGAATAGCTGATCCGGCTTGGCAACAAGTTTTCCCTTCGAAATCCAAGGACAATTCTTCCTCAGCGATTCCATATCTGTATCTGGAGAAATCAGCGCAACATTCCCGTCGTATTTCCATGAATCGCCCAAACGCCGTTTCATGAAAGCGGCCAGCATCCTCTTTCCGTCGAATTCCCTGATTCCACGCCTTGCCATAAAACCTCCCGATAAACAAAAAACGGATTCAGTTTCCTTTGGTATAATTTAGAAGTCCACCCGCAAGAACTATCATCCTCTGGCGTTCAGAAAGATCCGCTTTGCAATTTATAACATCCCCCGTCTTCTTGTTGCGCAGCGCCACTTTTCCTCCGCTCAATGCCGATGCCACCGAATCTATCGCCAGCTCATCTCCCTGAGAAATTTTATCGTAATCCGCAGGATCGGCAAAGGTAAGCGGCAAAATACCGAAGTTCACAAGGTTTGCCGCGTGTATCCTCTCGAAGGATTTGGCGACCACAGCCTTCACTCCGAGATACATCGGACAAAGGGCCGCGTGCTCACGGCTGGAGCCTTGTCCGTAAGACTCGCCGGCGATGATGATACTGCCAACTCCGGACTCCTTGGCTTTCATGCAGCGCGAAGGAAAATCAGGATCGACATTTTCGAAAACGAAAGTCGAGTACTTCGGAACGTTCGACCTGTATTTTAGCCTCGCACCGGCGGGCATTATGTGATCGGTGGTTATCTTGTCCCCGACTTTTATCATCGCCACTCCGGAGAGATTTTCCGGCATGCGGTCGTTTCTCGGCGGTTCTCCGATATTGGGGCCTCTCTTCACCTCGCAATCACAAGGCACGGCGGTCGGAAAAATAAACATCCCATCGTCAATAAGATATTTCTCAGGCATATTCACACTCGGATAGTCTATACCGAGCTTTCTGGGGTCGTTGAGTCTCCCCTCAAGCGCAGCGACAGCGGCAACCTCGCAGCTGGTGAGATAAACCTGGGCATCCTTTGTGCCGGAGCGCCCTTCGAAGTTCCTGTTGACTGTGCGGACAGAAATGCTGCCGGAACCTGGAGACATCGAGTTGCCGATGCAAAAACCGCACGCCGACTCGAGGATTCTCGCACCGGAATCTATTAGATCGGCGAGATATCCTTCCTTGGCTAGCATCGCCAGGACCTGCCGCGAACCCGGCGCGATGCCAAGACTAACCGACGGGCTGACCTTTTTCCCCTTCAAAATTTTTGCCACGGTCACGAGGTCTTTGTAAGAGGAATTCGTGCATGAACCTATGCAAACCTGGCTCACCGCAAGCCCTGCGATCTCGGAAACTTTTTTGATATTTCCGGGACTATGCGGCGCGGCCGCGAGCGGCTCGAGCGCAGAGAGATCGATATCTATCACCCTGTCGTATGAGGCATCGGCGTCGGCGCAAAGTTCTACCCAGTCCTTTTCACGCCCTTGAGCCTTGAGAAATTTTCTGGTCTCCGCGTCGGATGGAAAGATGGAACAGGTTACCCCCATCTCCGCGCCCATGTTCGTGATGGTCGCCCTTTCAGGGACCGTTAAAGTCGCAACTCCCGGCCCGCCGTATTCGAGCATTACACCAACGTTACCCTTGGTCGTAAGGATCTCCAACATCTTGAGGATTAGATCCTTCGCGGTAACCCACGGTTTCAACTCCCCCGTTAGATTTACCTTATAGACCTTCGGAGCGGTCAGATAGAAAAGCCCGCCCCCCATCGCTACAGCTACATCAAGACCGCCGGCACCGATGGCTATCTGCCCTATCCCTCCGCCGGTTGGCGTATGGGAATCGCTTCCCAAAAGGGTCGTGCCCGGTTTCCCAAACCTCTCCAGATGAACCTGATGACAGATGCCGTTGCCAGGGCGCGAAAAGACTATGCCGTATCTCGCCGCAACGCTCTGCAGATAGGCGTGGTCGTCGGCATTTTCAAAACCGACCTGGACTGTATTGTGATCCACATACGAAACGGAGATGTCGGTCTTTACCTCTTTCATCCCCATCGCCTCGAATTGCAAATATGCCATCGTCCCGGTTGCATCCTGCGTCAGCGTCTGATCGATCCGTATGCCTATTTCGTTTCCGACTACGAGTGCCCCCTCCTTCAGATGCGCTTCTAAAATTTTACCGACTATGCTTCTCCCCATTTTTTCCTCCATAAAAAAGGGAATCTCAACGGAGATTCCCCATCATTTTTTTTGAAACACAAACTGTAAAAACCACAGCGCATGCCCGGCAAAAAGTCTCTTCGTGCCTCAAGATCTTCGAAAAAACCACTTGGGAAAACACCCCCTAACAATACGGCGAAAAGTTTTTGGATACGAGGGCGAGCTATATCGGATTAAAATTTTTTGTACACCAGATTTTTGAAATTTGGATAGTCGCATCTTTCGGTCTCAAAGATGGTAATTGCCCAAAGCGCCTGTTCACTTCAACTAATTGAAAAGTAACGACTATTTACCTAAAAATATTCTCTCCAGGCGGGCGGCAGCATTCAGAGTTTCTTTATTTTATGATTTCCCGAGCATTCTGACTTTGAGTTCAAATAACCCAAACGGGCCCGCTCCAAAATCGAGGCGGTTGTAATCGCGATCTTTATAGACGGACCTGCTCTCGAATGACATTCGGTCGAATATCCATCCCCCCGAAAGCCTTATCTCGGCCCAGCGAGATGGCCGAATTCTCAGCCCAGCGGATATTCTCTTATCTACAAGAAAGAGCCTTCGCTTCTTGTCCGGCTGATCGTTGCGAAAGTAAATCTCGCTCGACCATTTAAATTCCGTAAAAAGCCTGAGGGGCGGGATGAAATCGTAACCGAGTTCCGAAGTGATATTCAAAAGCGGAAGGTAGGTCAGTGAAAGATTGAGCTTCGATTTCGGCAAAAGCGTCAGAGCCACGATGGGAACACCCAAAAGCCCACGGCACCATTTATTGTCGCCGAAGGAATAACCGAAACCCGGGATTGGAATGTGATTCGCAAAGTCCCTGTTGTTGGAATAGTTGAGAAAAAAGAGCCACGCATTGCTGCCCCCCGACGGCATTCTCAAAAACCACGATGCCATAAACTCGCTGTCGTCGTACTTGGCAAAGGGCTTGTCGCTGGCGGAACCGGCCTGGATATTTATCCCGGTAACCCAGCCGTTTCCGAAGCTGTGCCTATAAGTCGGCCCGAAGCGGACATCGGTCAGATTTTTCGGAAAGGGGCTGCCGGTTGTCGGCATAATCGCTTCGGTCTGTATTACGTTTCCCCTGACGCTACCCTGAAAGGTTATTTCATCCGAATCGCTCTGCCAAACCGGGACCGACAAAAAGAGCGACTGTTCCAAAGATGAAAATGTGGCGGCCTGCCCGCGCACCGGCTCCGATGGGAATGCGAATAGCTGATATCTAAATGCCGGCTTTGCCTTTCCAACGACGGGGCTGGCAAAAGCGGCAAGGGCCTCCTGCGCAACTGATTCTGTCGGCAGAAAAAGCAGGGCAAGAAAAAGAAACAGAGCGGCTGTGTATGTGGATTTCACGAAGGGCAAAGTGGGGCACTCTCTTTTCATAGGCGGGTCATCCAAAATACCTCTGCATGAGGGCGTTGAAGCAGTTGTTCATTTGCTCAAGGCTTTCCTTCATTTTTTGTTTTGTTGATTCGACTTGTCCGACAATTGCTGCGAATTTGTTTTGGAGGTCGATGGGGGGTGTCGGAACACGGAGTTCGCGCAATATTTTTAAGTTTATGTTTTTCTGTGCCGACTCTGGAGCTTTATCTTCAATAGATTTCTGAAGAAATGATAACCACATTTGAATATACTCGGTGCGAACGCTGGAGCTAGGTGAAAATCCCACCACACTGTCCGGAAAACAAGCTTCGAACGTAAGAATGCCAGTTTTTGCAATATTTGCCGCGATGGTTATGCATAATGTTCCGACAGGCCACAATTTGCTTTGTTTTAAACCTATCTCCGAATAGGTTTGGTTGTATGATTTTATATAGCCATTCGAATTTGCAACATCGCCTGTTTGAACCAGAGGATATGGGCCACCAAGTAATTCGGGGGCATTTCTTGGTCTGTGTTTGGATTTTCCTCTGTCTAGGTTTCCTAGTTCTGAAAACATTTTTGCATCCCATAATCTGTCATTTAATTCCGGATCACCGAACATTTCGAGGAAGGTGGAGCGAAGAAAATCGTCGAGGAGTTTTATGGATTGTTTGCGTGTGTGCCGCACCATGTCCGTCTCTTCGAGGACAGAAGCAATTCGAGCTTGTTCGGGAAGGGAATGAAAAGGTATTTTTAGTCTGCAGACATCTTTTGGGTATAGGTGAATTCCTTTTACAAGTCCCTTGATGGCATGAATTGTTTTGTTTGCCCTGAAAAAAAAGTGCAAATAATCAGGGCTTACCTTTCCTTTTTTTGCTCTAACTATGAGCCACTCACCTGTTGCAATAGATCCAGTTACTTCCTCTGTAGCTTTGTATTGTTTTGATCCTACATAATTAGCATTGTGAGCAGCATTTAAAATTAAGGTGTCATTCGCTTCTATTGTCTTTAGTGAATATTTATCAAAAAATTCTTTGTCTACAAATGATGTAAAATTACCAGAAAACACTCCATCAGCGGATATATCCTTGATTTTTAGCACAGGATGGCCAGACTCCCTTTGCTCCATTTTGGAAGGTGTTTTGCCATTAAAGACATCTGCAATTTCTGTAAGTATTATTGAATTATTAGTCACTTAATCATTCCCTCGAGTGTATTCAATTTCTTTTGGATATCTTCTTCCATGTCGTTAAGTCGTGATAAAATCACTTCCGGCCTTTTATATTCCACTCTTTCATACGTAACTTCCTTGTATCTATTTATGCTTAAATCGTAATTGTTCTCTACGATATCGCGCACTGGGACGAAGAAGCACTTTGCCTTTCGATCCTGCATCTTTTCTTTTGTGCGCGTCTTCCACTTGGCGACGATATCGAGAAGGTCGCTTTGATCGATCTTTTCGCGCTTATCATCGAGTGAATATCCGTCTGCCTGCATGTCGTAGAACCAGACCTTTTCCGTTTGGCCGCCCTTGACGAAGATGATGATTGCCGTGCTCACTCCGGCATAGGGCTTAAAAACACCGGAGGGCATAGAAACCACGCCTTGCAGCTCGCAGGACTTGATGAGCATTTCTCGAAGCTGTTTATGCGCATTGCTCGACCCGAAGAGAACACCGTCTGGAACGATCACGGCGGCACGTCCGCCTATTCTCAATGAATTGATGATTCGATTGACGAAGAGAAGCTCAGTCTTTGTTGTTGAAACCTTCAATGTTTCATTGATATCGCCCTTGTCGATACTTCCCTTGAATGGCGGATTTGCCAGAATGACATCATATTTATTATCTTCATTGTATTTTTTCGAAAGCGTATCCTTTCGATCCACCGATGGGTTTGGAATTCCATGCAAAAGCAGATTCATGAGACCGATTCTTACCATGGTTGAATCAAAGTCATATCCGAATAGGGTGTTTTCCTTGAGCTGCTTCCAGAGACGATCATCTGATATTTTGTCGGCAAGGAGGCCCTTGGTAAAACCATTTTCATCTTTAAACTGATGCTCCTTACTCGTATGGGTCGTCAAAATATGCTGATAGGCCCCTAGAAGAAAACCACCTGTTCCACAGGCTGGATCGCAGATGCTTTCAGGAAGCTTGGGATCCAATAGCTCGCACATGAGCTGGATGATATGCCTTGGCGTTCTGAACTGGCCGTTCTTTCCCGACTGTGAAATCTCCGAAAGAAGATATTCATACATGTCGCCCTGTGTGTCGTTGAAGGTCTGACCCGACTGGATTTCCTTGTCGATATCGTTGTAAAGCTCATCGATGATACCCACGGCCTCAACAAGGAGCGAAGGCTTTGGAATGATAAAGACGGCATCTTCCATAAACTTTGCAAATCTGGAACCAAGGCCGTTTAGATTCTTTATGAAGGGAAAGACGCGAAGCTGCACGTGTTTGAGCATCTCGCCGCCTTCCATCTGTTTGAAATGGCTCCATTTAAGCGTCGCCTTGTCGACCTTGTCGTTTGTGTTGGGAATTTGAAAGGTGCCCTTGAAAACGGATTCGTATTTCTCGCCGGTAAACTCCGCATCCTTGACTTTCTTTGTGTCGATTTCATCCAGTCGGCGCATGAAGAGAAGATAGGATATCTGTTCCATCGCTGTCAGTGGGTTGGATATTCCCCCGCTCCAAAACTTATCCCAGAGCTTATTTATTTTAGCTTTAAATATTGCTGATAGCATTTCATTCCCCTTTGTTGATCCATTTGGCATTTCTGCCTTTGCCTTGCAGGACGATCTTTCCTTCGCTTTTTAATTGTCTCAATACGTTTCGCACCATATCCCTGCTGGTATTGAAACACTCTCTTTCAATATCTGAGATTGAAAATGGCCCTATTTTTCTGCCTACGGTTTGTCGTATCTGATCGGTTTTGGAGCCCTTGCCAATTTTGACATTGCCAACCCGCTGCTCAAATTCGCGATAAGCCCGAAGCAATGCTCCCCAGAAATAGGTCATCCATGAAAGCGGGTCATGTTTCGATTCATGCCAACCCTGCGAGCTTTTTTCCAAACTTTCGTAATAGGTTTCCTTCGATTCTTCGAAGATGCGCTCGAGGCTGATAAAACGACCGACCTCGTAACCGAATTGATAGAGAAGCATCAGGGTAAGAAGCCTTGCCACGCGACCATTTCCATCTGAAAATGGATGTACACAGAGGAAATCAAGAATCACCAAAGGCAGGATGACGAGGGGCTCCCTGCCATCCTGATGGATGGCCTGCTTATAGTTATGTATAAGCTCATCCATGAATCCGGGCGTGGCAACTGCGGATACGGGTTTGAAACGCACCCTTATGATAGTACCATCAGGATTCTTTTCGACGATGTCATTCTCGGTCATTTTCCATTGGCCTGCAGTAGCGGGCATATATCTGTGAATAAGAGCGTGGAGCTGCAAAATAATGTTATTGCTCAAATCCATATGCATTGCTGACTCGTGGATGAGGTTCAGCGCATCACGATAGCCTGCGATTTCCTGTTCCGATCTGTTCTTGAGATCTGTCTTTTTAAGGACGATATTTTCGATTCTTTCATGCGGAGCTGTTATTCCCTCGAGCCTGTTAGAAGACTCGCTGGATTCAATGATGGCCACCTGTTTGAGAGATTCAAGTATTTCCGGGGTTTGCTGAAAAAAAAGGGCCTGTTTGCCCTTATATTCCCCTATTTTTTGGAGGGTAGAGGTATTTGATTCTGTAAAACTTAAAGATTCTAAGTATTTATCTGATAACGAAGGCATATCTTATCCCTTATTTATTGGATAAAATATTGCATAAATAGGGTAATGTCAAGCGCATATTACCCTGTTTATTGTGGGTATTACCTTGTTTAGGCGGCTATTTTTCCCACCAAACCAAGGATTTCATCGATTTCGGTCTTTGTGAAGATCCCCCTGATCCCCTCAGGATGAATCTGGGTGAATGGCGCGCTCACGAGGTCGCGTTTATCAACTCTACCCCGCTGCAGGATGAAGGATTTGAGCACGAGCAAAAACTGAATCTGCCGCTGGCTGTAGTTGTTGTGAGCCCTGATAAAACCATCAAAGAGGAAGGAGACCTCTTCCGTGAATGTAGCCAGTGGTTCCAAACCCAATATGTGTTTGATGATCTGAGCAAATTTCGCACTGCGATTGTCATATATCTTTTGAAGGTTTTCTTCTGTGGCATTCGGGCATTTTTCTTTCAGGATGAGGGCGATTTCCTCAATTTCATCGCTCGTCAAATCATCTCCTGCGATGAGTTTTTGAAGAACCTTGTTCGATTGTACAAGGCTGTGGATGGCTTCCTCGATCTTCTTTCGATAGTTGTCGACAGATAACCTTTCATGCTCCGGGCCGAATTCGATATATTCCGTAACCGTCAAGAGATCTATCAGATCCGTTTTGACCTGTTCTAAGCCTCCACGATCCCTGTATTTCATAAGTGGAGCAAGCCTCTCAATCATTTCGTCGAGGTCGTCGTCTGTAAAGGAAGCCCAGAAATGATTGCTCGTTACCTTTTCGATATAATCCTTTTCTTTTGCAACGACATTGACCGTGAGTGGAAGTTCTTCGATGGTTTCGATAACGCCTTCTTTGAGAGTATCAAATTTTTCGAGGTCATTATTGAGGCGAGCCGTTGCAAGCTCTACGACATCGAGCTCAAAGTGCATTGCCTTGAAATCAGCATCCGACTTAGCTCGCATGACTGGAGCAATGTATTGCCTCAAATAATCGACTGATTCATCTTTAACGTTTTTCCAGAACGCCTCATCTGAAACCCTGTCGAGATACTTTTTGTTGTCGATGACCGTTACGCTATTTACAGGCAGTGATTTGATATCTTTCCTGAGCTCAATCTTTACCTTATCGACAATTTCTGTCTTCGAAGCCTCGTTTGCGGCAATGAGTTTTTCGATTCTTGCTTCAAATAATCTTACGGGAAGAGGCCTTGTCGGGCTCGGTTCCTTGCCCTTGGGTTTCATCTTGAAATATTCAAAATTCTCCCAGCAATCCATTATCAGAAACTTATCTTTGTGGGGACACCACGGTTTAATCTTTTCTGGACTCAGTATTCTCGTGCCCCTACCGATCATCTGCCAGAATTTCGTGTAAGAGAAGACGGGCTTTGCAAAAACGAGGTTGACGATTTCAAGAACATCGATGCCTGTATCGAGCATATCGACGCTTATTGCTATGCGGGGCATGTCTTCGGTTTTGAAACGGTCTAATATGCCACCCTTGCCATGAACACCCTTAACGTCGGAGATAATAACTTCCGCAAGCTGGCCCTTATATTCAGGATATAACGAATTAAACACTTCGCACAGTCTATAGGCGTGTTTCTTTGAGATTGCGAAGAACACGCTCTTTCCGGGCAAGACACCGTTTGGATCTTTAATACACTCCTCCATAAACTTTCGAACGATCAGCGTATTCGTGCCCTTGTTTGAAACCCTTTTTTCAAGCTCCGTGCCCTCGAAGTCGTATTGATCTGGGTCTTTGCCTTCAGCCAGCAATCGTTTCCTGTCTATATCCGCTATGGTCTGGCTGTTGATGCCTTCTTGCTGGAATTTCGTTCGTATTTTTAAAACCTCATAATCACATAGGTATGGGGGCTCATTGTTGACGGCTTCTTCATAGGAGTATGCATAGGTAGGATAACCGTCTTCACACTCAAAGAGCTTGAATGTGTTATGATCTACATGATCCTTCGGTGTTGCGGTAAGGCCGAGCTGGATGGAATCAAAATATTTAAATATGTTTCCATAAACATTGTAGATCGAGCGATGGCTTTCATCAGCTATGACAAGATCAAAAAAATGAGGTGTTAAGGGGCATTCATCCTGCTCGATGATGTTGAGCATTGTCGGATAGGTTGCCACGTATACACGCCTATCTTTGACGAATGACGTTTCACCTTGTTTAGGCCAGACAGGTGCATTGGGAAGGAATTCTTTAAAGGCCTCCATAGCTTGCTCGCGAAGGGCAATTCTATCTACGAGGAAGAGAATCCTCTGCGCCCAATTGGTGCGCATCAAAACATCGATAAAAGCCATGGCTGTTCGTGTCTTGCCCGTACCAGTCGCCATGACCATTAAAAATCTTCGGTGTTTCTTAGCAACCTGTTCCAGAACGGCCCGAATCGACTCGATCTGATACGGCCTGCCAGCAATACCTGTGTTGATAAGTTCGCTTGAAAGCTGCCTGCTGTTATTTCGTAAAAACTGCATTCTTTCGAGATCTTCAGGAGAGGGAAAGCCGTAAACCCTGCGTGGAGGATAGCGCTCCGTATCCCAGAAGAAAATATCGTAGCCGTTTGTATAAAAGACAAACGGCATGGGGCATTCCCATTTGTTTTTGATCTTTTCAGCATAGTTTCTGGCCTGCTCTTTGCCGACCTCCGCATTGACAGAAGTTCTTTTCGCTTCGACAACGGCAATGGGCTTGCCGTCATCACCAAGCAACGCATAATCAGCAAATAAATGGCCCTGATAGGGTGATGTTGGATCTATCGCTTCTTCCGGAAGACCTGCCCAGATATCAAGTTCCTGCGTAACTCTAAGGGGATTATCGACATACCAACCAGCTGAAATAAGCTTTTTATCGATAATCTCTCTGCGTGTTTGCGCTTCTGTTCTATCCATAACCGGCCTTTTTTAAACGACCCTACAAAGGTCGTTAGATATTAACCAGTTACACTTCTGCACCGCATAAATCAAATGTTTTATGAAGTCTAGGGGATATCGGGAGCAACTAACGTCAGAAAATTGAAATGAAACAACTTTTCATTTGAACCTTTGTGCTATTATTCCACAACCCTCATCTCTAGGATCCTGTCGACGCGGAAGCTGCGCTCTTCGCGGCGAAGCTCGCAGATGCCGCGCAGGCCAATAAAGCTCCACTCGTCATAGTACATTTCGCCAACTTCGAGAGGACGAATAACGCGTTTCGACCTCGTGTCATTAGCCTTTAGATAGAGGATTTCAAGCTTCTGTCTCTCATTTATAGCCTTCTCTATAATCGCAATCTTCTTGTCGAGTGGGAGTTTGTCTTCTGAAATAGCGTAACGATGAGAGGTGAGAAAGCGAACGACCCTCCAGTCGACGCGGACATGAGATTTTTTCAACGGGTGCGCGAGGCGGATCCCTTCCAGAGTTCTGAGCCTGCTCAGCGCGACGTAGACCTGCCCCGGGGCAAAGGCCCTTCCTGCATCTATAACGGCGTTATCGAAAGTCTTTCCCTGCGACTTGTGAATTGTAACCGCCCATGCGAGCATCACAGGAAGCTGGGTGAAATTCCCGACCGGTTCGGAAACGATATGACGCGCGTGCTCGTTGAATTCGTAGCTAAACATCTGCCAGCTGTGCGGTTCGACCTCTTCGACGCTGCCATCTTGGAGTTCGACATCTATCGAATCGGACCTCATCGCGACGACGCGCCCTATCGTGCCGTTGACCCACCTACCGAACTGATCGTTGTTTAGCATCATCACCTGCGCGCCAACTTTCAGAGAAATATGCGGGTCGGCAGGAAAGGCTTTTTCATCAAAATCACCTTGAAGCTCCGCTTTATACCTGCGGCTCTTGCCTTTAAGTTTGGCGAGCTTCGCCTCGTTAACCGCATCGGCCTCGCGGTTAAGGGCGGTGAGATAGATAGCTCCATCATCGATATCGACGGCATCGACAGCGACCCTCGCGTTTAAAATTGAAAGGCCCGAATGATCGATGGTGTTATTTCTGACCGCGCCGAGAAGATCGATAAAGAGGTCGTCGTGCTGCCGATATATCTTCTCAAGTTCGAGAACAGACACATCCATCTCCGGATATACGTTCGAATCGAAGAAAAACGGGCTCTTGTAATGCTTAGAGAATATCTCCCGCTCTCTCGACGTTACCACAGGCGGAAGCTGGTAGAGATCGCCTATCATGATCACCTGAACACCGCCGAACGGTTCGGATTTCACCTCGCGGACGGTACGCAGGAACTGGTCCGCACAGTCGAAGAGATCGGCGCGCACCATCGATATCTCGTCGATGATCAGGGTCTCCATCCTGCGATAGAGTTTTGCTTTCCCATCCTCGGATGCTTTTTTGGCCAAATACCTGGCCTTTTCGACTGTGACATCCGGCCTAAAGCCGAAAAATGAATGCATCGTCTGTGCGCCGACGTTGACAGCGGCAACGCCGGTGGGGGCGACAACGACTACCTCGCGGCTGGTCGACTGGCGAAAATGCGACAGCAGGGTGGACTTGCCGGTTCCAGCCTTGCCAGTGATAAAGGCATTACGTTTCCCCTCCTCCATCAGCTGCAATGCCTTCGCAAATTGTTCGTTTATCTCTATCTTCATCGGCTGAGGTAAAACCACGTCAATCGTTCACATGTCAAGACTACATAAAATCCAGATTAATAAGTTGTAAAAAAGATCGCTTTAAAATGACGATGAAGCTGAAGACTTAAGATGCCGGATTAAACTTCTTCAGATTGATGATCATCGCGTACGCCCTGCGAAGCAGCGTTTTCAGCTCCTCCTGATAGCCTGCCGATATATATCCATAAACCGACAAGATATCGATAATCGAGGCGACCTCGGCTATTGACCCTAGCGAAATATCGAAAAACCGATTTCTGTCTCTCTGCAACCTCCTGCCGTTTCCCTCCGCCAAGTTAAGTAGCGTGCTAGAAAGCGCCCGTTTAAGCTGATCCTCCAGATAGTAATTCCCCCTTGGAAGGGATCCGATTAGCTCTGGCATCTTTTTTGCGACCGAAAGCAAAAGTCCGTAGCAGTGAAGCCGCTGATGATTCATTTAAAACCCCCTCCTTGTGATTTTAATTTCAAAACCTCTCACTTCGGTCGGGAGGTTTTGAAATTAAAATCACAAAGGGAGGCGTTATGTTCGGACATCAGCGGCTTTACTGCTACAATCTTTGCCTTGGGGTGGCAAAAAGGATGCCAGAGCTAATCGACTCTTGGCCCTCGGGATCGGGCTATCTAGTGGATCAGCTTAAAAGGGCACTTTCGAGCGTTATACTAAATATCGCGGAGGGGAACGGCAGGAGGTCGATCAAGGAGAGAAGGAGGTTTTTCGATATCGCGATAGGATCTGCTACCGAAGTATCCTCTATCTTCGATGTCGCTATCGCTTATGGATATATCAGCAAGCCTATCTACGAGGAGCTTCAATCGGCGCTGCTTCAGGCGGTGAGGATGCTCTACAAACTGAAGTGATCGTCGGTCGTGGTCGCTAATCTCTGATCTTTAATCCGATTTTGTCTAACCTTATTAATATTCTACAAAATTGAGCTATCTCAAAGAATAAGATTTTTGTTCACGAGACATTCATATGTTTTACTTGCCTTGTCGTCTCTTTTACCTATACTCCCGCTTCGACGGTTATGACAGGTTCCACGAAACCACCCAGGCCGAAGGGCCCGGGTGTTTTTTTTTGGAGGAGAGATGAAAAATGTAAGTCTTAAAAAGGCCGCCCTAATCGCAATAGACATGCAGCGCTATTTTCTCGAACCGGGGGAACGAGCATGCATAGAGGGGGCAAAAAAAATCATTCCCAATATCGCGTCTCTTATGAATGAGTTTCATATCCGATCAAAACCCATCATCTTCACCAGACATGGTTATGAGATGAATGAGGATACAGGAATGATGGGAAAATGGTGGGAGGAAAAGCTCCCCATGTTGGAAGACGATGAATCGCATCTAATTGAAGAAATGAATCCCGCCCCTGCCGACCTCATCATCATAAAGAAGAGCTACAGCGCCTTTCACGGTACTGAGCTAGATACAATTCTCAAGAAAAACGACACCGAGGCCCTCGTCATCTGCGGCGTCATGACAAACCTTTGCGTTGAGACTACAGCGAGACACGCCTTCATGCTTGGCTATCAGCCGATCGTGGTTTCCGATGCATGCGCCGCGAAGAATATGCAGCACCATGAAGCGGCCCTTTTGAACTTGAGTTATGGATTCTCACCGACCCCTACTACCGGAGAGCTCCTGAAATGGTTCTAAATTACGGACTTGCAATAGTCGGAGGGGGGCCAGCTGGGATTGCCGCAGCGATACACGCTTCAAGACTGGGGCTTACAACTGCACTAGTCGAAAAAAACGAACTCGGCGGTCAGGCAAACATCGCCCCCTGGATAGAGAATTATCCGGGATTCCCGGATGGGATACGGGGTAGAGATCTAATTTCCAACTTCAAGGATCAACTCGCAAGATGGAAGGTGAAAGTAATTTCAGCCGAGGCGGTATCACTTAACTTGGACGAAAATGTCTTCGTATTAAAAACGAGCGCCGGGAATATTCTAGCTCTAAATATCATAGTAGCCACCGGCATGTCCCCGAAAACGATCGGGATAAAAAATGAAATCCCCTATGCCGATCCGGCGAAGACCCCTCACGACGGCAAAGATGTTCTCATCGCGGGAGGTGGAGACTGCGCCTTCGACCTCGCTGCAGAGTTCGCACTCAACGCGAAAAGCGTCACTATCTCCATGCGCGGCGAAAAAATATCGGCGATCCACAGGGTGGCAGAACGAGCAAAAAAGCGCGGCGTGCGGATAATAAAGAATTCCGATCCAACGAAAATACCGTACGACATCCTCATAAGCTGCATAGGTAAAAACTCTGAGGTCCCCTTCGTTCAAAATATCATCAAAAATTTCGCAGGCCTTACAATATCGCCCGGAGAGGCAAAGGCCCCAAAAGGGCTTTTCTTCGCCGGGGATATCTGCCGGGGCAGGCTGAGGCACATCGCAATCGCAGCAGGGGATGGGATAGCTGCGGCACAGTCCGCATATGAAAGGCTTAAAAAAGATGAAAATAATAAGTGAAAGCGGCGACAAGAATCTCGCCGAGGTGTTCGTAGCCAAATTTAGGGGGGATGAAAAATTTCTCGCGGAGTTCGTGGACGCCAAGGACCCGACGATGCCGCGCAACAAAAAATGGGTCATGATATTATCGACACAGTTCGGCTGTCCGGTGAAATGCCCTATGTGCGATTCCGGCGGAAATTATCATGGGGATCTCTCCGCCGATGAAATTCTCTCCCAGGTTCGCCACATCCTGTCGAGATACCCGGATGAGTTCGCAAATTCTTGCGAAAAGCTCAAAATACAGTTCGCTAGAATGGGGGAACCGGCGCTAAACAACTCCGTGCTAGAAGCGCTGCGAGCACTCCCCTCCCTTGTTGCGCCGAAGTTGATGATCCCGTGCGTCGCCACGACCGCCCCCGCCGCGTCGAAGAGGTGGTTCGAAGAATTGCTGGAAATAAAAAATGAGCTTTATTCAGAACATCTCTTCCAAATACAGTTCTCGATAAATTCAACCGATCCCGCGCAAAGGGACCATATGATGCCGATAGCCAAGATGTCTTTCGACGAAATATCGAAATTCGGTAAGCGGTTCGTAAGAAGGGGAGAAAGAAAGGCAGCGCTCAACTTCACCACGGTAAAGGGACTCGATTATGACGCCGATGTCATAGCCAGACATTTCTCCCCTGAACACTTCTGCGTAAAGATGACGCCGCTAAACCCTACCGAATCGGCCGATGAGGCAGGGCTTAGATCTTCTTTCGAAGAGATAGCCGAGCCTTTCGCGGAGAAGCTCACAGGGCACGGATTCGATGTCATACTTAGCATCGGAGATCTCAAGGAAAACGAGATCGGCTCGAACTGCGGCCAATCGGTGCGCAGGCTTCATAAATCCATATAAAATTATATACGATAATATATAAAAAATATTATTGACTGGATTTTTATATTCGATATAATATAAAAGAATCTATGGTGTATTTTTTATATACTATCTAATATAAACTGCCGTGGAGAAGCTATGCAGCTCAACTTAAAAAGTTTTCTAAAAAAACAAAGGAAGGTAATGAATCTCACACAGGAGGAGCTGGCCCTAAAGGCCGGAGTAGGTCTCTGTTTTGTCCGCAGCATGGAGCAAGGGAAAAAATCCCTCCGCATGGATAAGGTCAATCAAGTACTTTCCCTTTTCGGTTGTGAAATGGCGCCGATCGACAGCAAATCTGTGGAGGCGGAATGACCAGAAAAGCAAATGTATTCTATTCAGATATTCTAGCAGGATACCTCGTAGAGGATTCAGAGGGATATAAATTTTTCTATGACAAAAAATATATCTCGGAAATCGACGCAAAGGCGGTCAGCCTCACTCTTCCTATATCGGAAGGGATCTACAATTCGAAAACTCTCTTCCCCTTTTTCGACGGTCTGATTCCGGAGGGGTGGCTGCTAGAAATATCGGTCGATCTCTGGAAACTCGACCCGAGGGACAGAATGGGACTTCTCCTTGCTTGTTGCAAAGACTGCATCGGAGCTGTATCGCTGGAGGCGGCAAATGAGTAAGTGCCTTATATGCTACGAAGACGTGAAGAACGCCGATTACCATGAAAAATGCGCAAAGCGTTTTTTTCAAACGCATTCCGTTCCACTGCTCCCCTATAAAATTGAAGAGCTGAAAGAAATTGCAAAAAATGAAATAAGGGAAAGCTGTGCAAATATCACCGGAGTTCAGAAAAAGATTTCGTTGGGCGTGAGGAAAAGTAAAAAAGAGAGACGTTTGACCTTTACGAACGTCTGGGGACGTTTCATTTTAAAACCTCCTGCCGACAGATATCCCGAAATGCCCCAAGTTGAGCACCTCTCGATGATGCTTGCCGAGGCTGCAAACATACAAGTTGTCCCCTACGCACTCATAAGGCTGGCTTCAGGAGAACTCGCGTATATTTCAAGACGAATAGACAGACCCAAAGACGGCGGAAAGCTTCACATGGAAGATATGTGTCAATTGACCGAACGATTGACGGAAGACAAGTACAAGGGCTCTATGGAAAATATTGCAAAGGCAATTAGACAATATTCTTCCGCGCCGATGCTGGACATTGTTAGATTTTTTGAACTAGCCATCCATTCTTTCTTGATAGGCAACGCCGACATGCATCTTAAAAATTTTTCACTTATCATGAAAGATCCCGAGAAATTCTTCCTCTCCCCCGCATACGATCTGCTATCAACTAGGCTCTTGATCCCCGAGTCAGTAGATTCGGAGGAAATGGCGCTTCCCATATGCGGAAAAAAGAAAAAACTCAGCGGTAATGATTTTTATATTTTCGGCGAAAACATAAATCTCAACAAAATCCAGATCAAAAATGCGATTAATCTTTTTTTGGACAGACTGGAGATATTCTACGAAATCATAGATAAATCATTTCTCACCGACGATATGAAAAATGAATTTAAGGGGCTTATTAAATCCAGAGCTCTAAGGTTGCGACACTCTTAATAACAGAGGACACAATGTCAACGGACAGCTCAAATTCAGGCAACAATGAAGGGTTGATATTCGGGCTTAACGACCGGCCAAACCTTCGCCAGTCGCTATTTGCGGCGCTGCAGCATCTGCTCGCAATATATCTTCCGATAATAACGCCGCCCCTTCTGCTTGCGCTGGCCATGGGGCTCGACCCCAAAACGACTCAATATCTCATCGGGGCCTCACTCCTCGTTTCGGGGGTAGCCACATTCATACAGGTCAGAAAAGTCGGACCGATAGGTTCTGGAATCCTAAGCATACAGGGAACGAGTTTCTCCTTCGTACCGCCGCTTATCGCAGCGGGAAAGGCCGGCGGACTACCGATGGTATTCGGCCTCACGATAGCCGGATCATTCATAGAAATTTTTATAAGCAGATTTCACGGCGCGATACGCAGGGCGATTTCGCCACTCGTAAGCGGGATAGTGGTAACGCTAATAGGCCTCACCCTCATCGGCGTCGCCGTCGAGCAGTGCGCGGGAGGAGCGCAAGCAAAGGCCCTAGGGGAATTCGGCAGCCCGACAAATCTCACAGTTGCCGCATCTGTGATTCTGACGATAATCATCTTCAACAATTTCAAAAATATCTACCTGAGGATGGGGGCGATAACATTTGGGCTCGTCGTTGGATACATCGTTTCATTCGCGTTTGGAACGGTCGACTTCTCTTCAGGCACCGACGCGGGCTCAATAATAGCTCCATTGCCGCTGAAATTCGGCCTTTCTTTTGACATCTCGCTATTTGTCCCGGTGGCTCTCATATACGTTATCACGGTCATGGAAACGATCGGAGACCTGACCGCCACCTCCGTCGTATCTGGCGAGCCGGTGGAGGGAGACCTCTACTACAAGCGCATATCCGGCGGAGTTCTCGGCGATGGAATAAATTCCCTCATCGCAGGCCTTTTCGGATCGATGCCCAATACGACATTTTCGCAGAATAACGGAATCATACAGCTAACCGGAATCGCGAGCAGAAAGGTGGGCTATTTCATAGCGGGGATGCTGGCACTTCTCGGCCTCTGCCCATTTACCTCGGCGATATTTTCGGCAATGCCGGCCCCGGTTCTTGGTGGAGCGACGCTTCTCATGTTCGGAACGGTGGCAGCCGTGGGAATAAGAATCATCTCGCTCACCAAAATCGATGCGCGATCGACGATGATCATGGCGATATCCTTCGGATGCGGGATCGGGGTTGTCATGCACCCAGAGGGGCTTTCCGCACTGCCTCCATTCATAGCAGAAATGTTTTCATCTGGAATAGCATCGGGGGGAATCGCCGCGATCGTAGCGAATTTAGTTCTGCCTCGTCGGGGGACGCGTACTCACTCCGCGTGAAAACGTCCCCAAGCCAATTATATTCGAAGTTATTCGTACCTCAGGGCCTCGACAGGATCTAGCTGCGAGGCGCGTTTTGCAGGCCACATCCCGAAGAATAGTCCAACGGCTCCGGAGAATGTGGTCCCGAGAAAAATTGCGAAGATAGTCACATTAGTTGTCCAACCAGCAAAATAAGAAAGTGTAAAAGCAGCGAGCCATCCTATCGCAACGCCAAGACATCCTCCGGAAAGGGTCATGACGACAGACTCTATCAAAAACTGCGCCATGATATCTATGCGTCTAGCGCCGATCGCGAGCCGAAGTCCAATCTCGCGCGTGCGCTCCGTAACCGAAACCAGCATGATATTCATGATGCCGATTCCACCGACTACAAGGGATATAGCGGCGATGGAGCCGAGGAGCATGCTCATCGTATTCATCGTCGTGGTGAGCATCTGCTGAATCTCGCTCATGTCCCTTATATCGAAGGTATCCTCAGTGTTATAAAGTCTGTGGCGTTTCCTTATTATATCCTCGATGAGACCTTGCACGTATCGCGTGGAATGCCCATCAGCGACTTCCACATACATCGCATCGAGATAATTCTTGCCGAGCAGCCTGTACATCGCAGTCGTCAATGGTAGATAGATGACATCGTCCTGATCGCGAGGACCCATCGAACCCTTCTCCGGTGCGATACCGATAATGTCGTAATTGATTCTGTTTATCTTGATAGTCCTGCCAATCGGACTTACATCACCAAAGAGTTTAGCGATGACCGTTCTGCCTATTATCGCAACCCTGCGACGCTTTTTCATATCGTCATCATCGAACCATCTGCCGACATCGGGGCGCGCCGCTCTCATATCGGCAAAATCGATGCCGACCCCTTCTACGTAAGTATTCCAGTTTTCGTTTCGGTAAACGACCTGCGCGCTGCCGCTTACCGTTCCCGAAACGCGATTTACCATCTCGCCGAGCTCTCTTATAGCATCCACGTCCTGAAAGGTGAAACGAGTCACCGCTCCGCTGCCGATGGATACCCCTCTATGCCTTGATGAGCCACCCCGCACAACCAACAGGTTCGAACCCAATGACTTTAAGTTTTCCTCTATAGACATCTTCGCGCCGGAACCTATCGCGAGCATAGCTATCACTGCGGCGACACCTACCAGGATTCCGAGCATAGAAAGAAAGGAACGAACGCGATTGGATACGATGGTCTGAATCGCCTGTTTGAAATATCCAAAAAGCTCATCGCGATTTAGAGAAGACCTCTTCGCGGTGAAAACTTCACATGGGATTTTATCGTTCGCGCTTTCGCGGCCGGGGATATGATTTTGCTCGTCGGAAACTATCGCCCCGTCCCTCATCTTTATTATCCTGCTGGCGTACGAGGCTATCTCAGGCTCATGGGTCACCATGATTATGGTTTTACCCTCGGCATTTAGCTGCTGCAAAATGCGCATGATATCCTGTTCGCTCTTGGAATCGAGGTTGCCTGTCGGCTCATCGGCAAAGATGATCATCGGATCGTTGATGAGGGCCCTGGCAATTGCCACGCGCTGCTGCTGTCCGCCGGAAAGCTCTCCGGGGCGATGTAAAGCCCTATCCTCCAGCGCGACGCCAGCTAGTTTTTCCATCGCGCGTTCATGGGAAGCCGGAGCCGAACTGCTATAGATAAGGGGAAGATGAACATTTTCGAGAGCGTTCATCCTTCGCAGGAGATGAAACTGCTGAAAGACAAATCCGAATGAAAGATTTCTCAAGCTTGCGAGCTCATTATCGGATAGCGAGCCTACCTTTCTAGAACATATGGAATATTCTCCGCCATCCGGGCGGTCGAGACATCCGAGTACGTGAAGCAATGTTGATTTCCCGGAACCGGAGGGCCCCATGATCGCAACGAATTCACCGGGCATGACGGAGAGGGAGACGCGGTCAAGAGCTCTGACCTCGACATCCCCCATTCGGTAGGTCTTCGAGACATCGCGAAGTTCTATGATGGCCTTGCCCGTCATCGGGCCCCTCTGCGAGTCGGCATAAAAGGGCTACCACTTGGGCTCTTTTTTGAATGGATGCCGGTATCTATCGGTATCAGAAGGACCGCACCCTTTTCCAAACCCGAAACTATCTCCGTAAGGCCGTTGCTCTGAAGGCCGATCTCTATGGAGGTCTTTTCCCCCTTTCCGGAGGAATCTTTGAGAAGGACGGTCGCGCCTTCATCGTCCTGTGAGATCGCCCTCGATGGAACGGTTAGCGCGCCTTCTTTGTTGCTCACTATGATTTCAACATTCGCGCTCATGCCGGAACGGAAAATTTCCGGAACCTCCTCGGGAAGGATATCGACCTTGTATATAGTAACGTTATTCAAGATCTGAGACTCGTAGGAGATGTGATCGACTATGGCCTTAACCTTCACATCGGGATAGGCATCGAGGCCTACCACCGCATTCTGCCCTACCGAGACATCGCCGATATCGGTCTCATCGACATCTGCCTGAACGATCAGCCGGTCCGATATGACGAGCACCGCATCGCTGGGGGAAACCGTCTGCCCCGGCTCGACATTTCTGACTATTATCGTGCCGTCGATTGGCGCCACCAAAGGGGTCTCCTTGTATGCGTTCTGCCAGTATCTTAGCTCTTCTCCACCCTTGATCCTCGCCGCATCGACCAGAGTCGCCCTGTCGGTGGAACTCATGAAGGCGAGGATATCCCCCGACTTCACCTCATCCCCTTCCCTCACGAGGATCCTTTCGATCCGCCCCTGTATCGGGGGTTTGATCTCCAACCGATTCTGCGGGTTGACCGTTCCCACAGTTGAAATGACATGCCCTATTCGCCCCACTTCAGCTTTCACCTCTTCAAATTTCTCCGGCGAACCGCCAAGGCCGAAAAAAAGCCACAGTGATGCGAGTAAGGCTGCAGCCATAGCAACCAAAATTACAATCTTCTTTCTATTGTTCATATCCGAGATCCCCTCCGCGGGCCATCACCCACGCCGCCTCCGCGATCAGCATCTCCGCCTGCGCATTGACGTAGCTTTTCTGAGCCTTGATATAGTTATCCTCGATGATGATCCAGTTATCGAATATTTGAAGCCCGTTGGCATACTCCGCGCGCGAAATCTTGGCACGCACCTCTGAGGCCTTTAGGTACTTTTCCTGAACGCTCACGTTTTCAATCGAATCCTGAAATTCCTGCCAGCTTTTTTGCAGATCCGAAAGGACGCCTTCATACTTGCTCTGCGATTCGAACTGGGACTGCATGTAGGCTGCCCTGCTCTTTTTGAGATTCGCTATGTTCTCGCCCCCATTGAATATAGGCAGCGTGAAATCGATTCCAGCGGACCAGCCATGTTCCTGACTGCTCAAGCTTATCGGTTTTATTTTTCCAGCCTCAGCACTTAACTTTACCACAGGAGAAAACTCCGCCTTTGCGGAATCGAGATCGTACTGTGCCGCCCTAGATTCAGAGCGAACCTTATCCACTGCAGGATGAACCTCGGCGATGGATGCTAAATCGGGGGCACCCTTAGCATCGGAGCCGACTTTAAAATCTCCTGTTACGCGAACGGGAATCCCCTCGTCCCGACCTAGAGCCTTGTTCAACGCATACTGTGCGATCGAGATATCGCGCTCCGCCCTTTTCAGATCGTACTGGGCCTGCGCGAGATCGGCCTCTGCCAAAAGCAGCGACCCCTCGTGCTCACGGCCGGATTCGTATTTGAGCCTGATCATTGAAAGGTTCTGTTTTCTGCGTTCTATTATCCCTTTCATTATCGGCACTAGGCTCTGCGCACGAAGGAGTCCCACAAAGGCGCTCCTTAACTCGTAGCGAACGGAGGCGGAAGTGACGGTATAACCGTACTGTGAAGCCTTTACCCCCTGTTTCGAAGACTTTATTTTGCTGAAGGTCTTAAATCCGTCGAATACGAGCTGTTCACCACGAACCTTGTACTGATTTTCATCGCGAGAGGCATTTCCTGAGAAATCATCGGAGCGCCCAAGGCTTGCAGTCGCACTTATCTGCGGCAAGGTAGGGCTCGCGGAAATCCACTGTTCAGCCTTCGACTGACTGACAGCCTGAGAAGATCCGGCGAGATCGGGATTATTTTTTGCCGCCTCGGCAACGCAGTCGCTCCATTTCATCTCAACAGGGGCTGCTGCCGATGCACCTTGCGAAATAAGGAGAATGCATAGAAAGGTAAGGAAAATTCCTATCATCTTTGAAAACATTGGGGATATGTATCAACTAGAAGACCGCGAGTCCAGAAAAGACGAAGGCAGCGGCAAATCGCTTTAAAATAAGGATCTAATAAGATAGAGATAGAGATAGAGATAGAGATAGAGATAGAGATAATGTTCTGAATATAACTCATCATCTATCTACTCTCCAGAATGGAGTTTTGTTTTATTTATAATAGCGATAAAAAGCGGGGCATTTAGCGGCTTCGGCTGGTTCCAGGCAAAACAAGATTCTTTCCTCTTCAAAATGATCGATAAAAACGGCGGAGTTTTTTACACGAAAATTTGGGAAAGGGAATAAAAGTCGGCTCAATTCAAATAAGAAGAACACCACCTAAAAACCGCGCATACAATGCCGCACCGGAAAAATTTTTAAGTAAGGATAGTTTGAAAATCTAGACCTCATAAGGCTCAGTGATGATCTGCCCGGCGTTGTAATTAATGGTAACGCAAAACTGCCTGAAAAAATCGAGACCGATCAGGGCATCGACGCCCCAGTGCTTTTCGAAGTGCGATACATAGACTTGCATATCTTCGATGACGTGGCCACATATATCTATTCTAAGCAGTTTGAGCCTCCTGTATTTCTGCGTCTGCAATCCATGTTTGGTTGAAACAGATGAAGCAATTCCGGGAAGGACTCCTGCTGCATGAAGAAATTGATCGGAAAACTCAGTAAATGGAGCGCCTGTATCAAGAATGGCGCGATACTCGTAATCAAGACCTGCGGCAGTTCTCATGCGCCCAACTAACCTGACATGGTATTCACTAGGGTCAAAAACAGTGATGTTCGGCATGGTCACGGAACCCCCTGAACGTCGACTCACCGGTGTACTCGAACGCACAGTCCTTATTCAGGGATGGCAAACGATAAACCTCGTCCTTGTCCGTCGAATGTCTTTCCACAACACCTACTGAGAGGTTACCGTACCGGTCTCGCTCATAATCTGTAACCAACAGCCACTCATTCGGATAAGCCTTCTTCATTTCTTCCCACGTCATTTTTTGCGCCATGACAAACCTCCTTCCATCTGAAACAAATCCTACGCTAGCGCCAGTCCACTTTTCAAGGGGAATATTGATTTTTTGGAGCCCTTAATGCGAATAATTAGCAATTATATTGTTGATTATCCGGATATATGGCGACAAAGTGGAAACTCGGTGTAAAAATGCGAGGAGTTTGGATTGATTTCAAGACGTAGATTGTATAGTTCAAATTACACTCAAACAAAACTTTGAAAGGCCTTATGAACAAGACTGTAATTATAAACGCAGATGATTTTGGAATAACGACAGATGTCAGTAAAGGCATTTTAAAGGCTGCTGAAGGGGGCTCCGTAAGGGCAACGAGCGTAATGACGAACTGTACCGAATTTCAGGAATCGATCGCACTATTAAATAAATCAGAACCCAATCTCGATATCGGATTGCATATAAACCTCACATGGGGAAGACCATTGACGAATCCCTCGGAGATACCATCACTAGTCGATGACCAAGGCCGTTTTTTATCCAGATCCAAACTGCTTGTGAAATGTTTCATGGGTCTCATAAACAGTGATCATGCCTATAAGGAACTGTACGCACAGGCAGAAAAACTTGCTTCGCAGGGGATCAACATAACCCATCTCGATGGCCATCATCATATACAGGCATTTCCCAAGATAACCGAAGCGGCGGAAAGAGTCTCGCGTGAGTTTGGCATTTCATATGTCAGGTCTTCATTTGAAGGAAAATGGTATTCCCTTCACAAGGCAGCCCTGAGGCGTTTTGCAATTCTACTGATGCCGGCATCCAGACCCAAATACTGGAGAAACAGGAGTTTTGTCACCTCCGATAATTTCGGAGGTTTTAACCTTGGATCAGGACCAAAAATAAAAGAGAGGTGGCTGAAAGCAGCTAAAAGAATTCAGGAGGGAACAACTGAAATCATGGTTCATCCAGGATATTGTCCCGAAAAATTAGACGGCTATGGAGCTATGAGAGAAGATGAAGTCCCAATTCTTTCAGACACATGGCTAAAAAAGATAATGGAAGAACACCAAGTTGAAATCTCATCTTTTAGAGAACTGATCCAGAAAAAGCAGAATAAATAATTCTATACTGCAGGGCCATCGCCCCTTAAAAAGGCCTCTTTGATGGCATATATGGTGCGCTCATGGGTTGCATGATACGTTCTTACAGAAACCTCAAGGGACAGACCCAACGCTATAAGCTGAATGCCCAAAACCATACAAAGAAGAGAAAAAATAAGATTCCCAAGATGGTCATTTATCGCAAGGTCGCTGAAATAATACATAAGAGTTATAATTGAGGCCACACCAAAGCCGGCTGAAAACAACAACAAACCTCCAGCACCAAAAAAATGAAGAGGACGGGTTATGTAACTAATCAGGAATTTAACCGTCAACAGGTCCATCAAAACTCGAAAACTTCTCGAAAGGCCATAGTTCGATTTACCCTTCTGCCTCACAATATTTTGGACTGGCACCTCGGCTATGGATATCCCCTTCCAGCTCGCAAGGGCTGGAATGAATCTATGCAACTCACCGTACAAATTAAGATCTTCGATAACTTCCCTGCGATAGGCCTTAAAAACACTGCCGAAGTCGTGTAAGCGAACACCGGAAAGGCAGGCCATGAGTTTGTTTGCAATTAGCGAAGGCAGCCTCCGCAGAAAAAAATTGTCAACCCTGTGTTTGCGCCAGCTGCTCGCTACATCAAAGCCCTCGTCTATTTTTGCCAGCAAAAGGGGAATATCTTCCGGGAAATGCTGAAGGTCACCATCCATGGTTATAACTATCTTCCCCGAAGCGTGATCTATGCCAGCTGCCAGCCCCGCAGTCTGACCGAAATTCCTGCGAAGCCTTAGAAGCGACAGATGCGAATCCGACAACTGAAGCTCCCTTGCAATGGCGAAGGTTCGGTCTTTGCTGCCGTCATCGACAAAAATAATTTCATAGCTTCTACCTATTCCCTTGAGGACCTTTCCAAGGCGCGAGTGAAGCTCGCTAACATTTTCTTCCTCATTATACAGCGGAACAACTATAGAGATCTCACAGTCATTCATATTTCCCCGCATACCTACCTCCAATTATCACTAAGGCATCCTGCGCCTGTATATGTCAGCTCCTGCGATCGTTATTTCGAAAAGATAGTTTTCGTTAACATAATTCAAAAGATTGGGAAATTTATTAATCGGATACTTCCCATAGTCGTGATGGTTTCCTGGAGATGTATCTATGAAATAAACGGGTTTATTTACACGCATATCCTCAAAGAAGAGGCCCCAACTGTCTGCCGCTATGAAAGAGTCAGTTCTGAAATCGGGATCTTTTGCAGACTGAGTCCCAGAAACCCGGCCAGTGAGCCAGTCACACCATAGAAACCGCGAGGCCCCAAGCCTGTTTGAAAGCGTGTATATCGGAGTGGCAAACCCCCAGACAAATATTTTGTCATCCTCTTTTGTATTTGAACTAATATACTCCGCTATCGATTCGTACACGGAGGGGTCCTCTTCACCAACTGCAGCATATATTTTACCCGCATATAGCCTGGCTATGAAAAAACCTGTCGCTGGTATCAAGATGCAGGCCACGAGCAAGGGCAAAAACTTTTTTGAAAACCTGCTGCCTACGCCTCCGGCAAGGATGCACATGCCCGGAAGGAGCTGTATAAAATAATGTCCATAAAATTTACCCCCCGCAGAGACGGCAACCATGGAAAGTAAGAACCATAGAAGCAAAAGCACTTCCGATGATTCGCCCCTAGGGGAAAGCTTCAGAAGCCCTCGAACTATTCGAACTGCTGCGATGGAGGTCAAAACCCATATAAGAAGGCTGGAAGCGATAAATGTTCCGCCACGCAAAATAAGATTGTGCCAAAAATCTGTGAGCATGGATGCAGCACCTATGTAAGCGCCACTACCAGACAGACTCCATCTAACAAACTCACCCCAGACTCCAGCGTAAAAGAGATAACCGGCAAAGGCAGCCCCAACCAAAGATCCACCCAAACAGAAAAACGAAAACTCTATCCATCTGATTTTTCGATCGTAAAAAAAAGGTCTGAGCACCAACAAATACACGGCCATCACAACGAGATTTATTCCGGCCTGATACTTAAACAGGGATGCAATTCCCCAAAAAACACCGGAAAGACAGATCCATCGCATTTTCTCAGAACGATCCCACACAATGGCAGCATATATGCTGGCTGTAAGTGGTAGCATCATAATAACGACAATTGAGGTCGATATAAATTTGGGTATATAGACGGTGCTGAAAACGACATAAAATAATGCGGCTAAAAACCCGGCCCTTTTCGAATAGACATTACGAGCTGAAAAATAACAGAAAAGAGCCGTGACCCCGACCCAAAGTGCGGTAACAAGGTGCACAGCTATCATATTGTTGCGCCCAAAAACAGCGAATATAGCGGCAAAAAACCAATATATGCCAAGCGGCTTGGTATCTAGCGAACTGACATACGGAAGACCGCCATGAAGCAGCCAATCGGCAAATCCGGCAAACTGGGCCTCATCCACGTCAAGTATAGGCGTCCAAAAGGCCGGCAGACGGAGAAGGAACAGAATCGCAATGATAACAAGCACTCCAAATGTAGTTCTCTTTGAACACATAAGACGGGGTATATGTCTGGTTTTACGCTTAAATGTCAATAGGTTAACATCTAAAAATTCCTCTCCACACAAAAGCTGAGCTACTTACTTTTTATATTTTCCATTAATCTAAGCAACGCAGGAAACGAGATGACGGCGGCAAAAAGACAGGTTGCTATACCGATAACCGCAAGAGTTCCAAGGGATGAAAGCCCCATGTGATTGGCAAGAATCAGCCCGGCAAAACCAAGCATCGTAGTAGTTGCCGTTATAAAAATCGCACTGCCTGTATGACGCATAGCCTCCGGCACGCTGCCTGGGCCATCCTCTAGATAACGATGATAGAAGTACACTCCATAATCTACGCCAAGACCTAGAAGGGTTGGAAGCACTATCATATTGTAGAAATTGAGCTTCAAACCGAAGATGCACATAATGCCGAACATCATCATCACGCCGACAGCCAGCGGAAAAGAAACTATAGCAACGCGTTTCCACGATCTAAAATCTATCCACAAAACAACTACAACCGCTAAAAGGACAAGGGGTATCGCCCGTTTCGAATCGCGAAGCATGGTATCCAAGACATCCGCAAAGATAAGATTCGCCGATGTGGCATGATACACTCTATCACCGACCCTGATTTCCCTCACTTCGTCGGCAAATTTCATAGCATTGCGGCCATCGTCCAACTCAACACCTTTTCTAGGAGAAATAATAACAAGCTGACCAGGGACATCTTCCTTCCCAAAAAATGATTTACGAACGGAAGGGGGCAGGCTTTCAGCAGTGACCTCATCGGGCTTCAACATACTTCTGAAATCGTCTATTTTTTCTTTTTCATCATCCTTGAGCAGTTTTAAAGCTTCACCATCAAATCTCTTGTCTATTCTTGCCAAAACTTTCTTTTTTTCCTCTTGTTTATCAGGAACGAAACGATCAAAAGAATAGAATTTATCTGCTATTGACCCCTCTGATGCTGCTATTTTCTCAACTTGCCTTCGAATTTCAAAAATATCATTTTCCTCATCAACCAATACAACAGCCGCAGCTCCACCGCCACGCACGCTTTCGCGCATCTTGTCTTTAGCGACATCGGCGCCCTCAATTCTAGCTTTCAACTTCTTGAAGTCATACTCAAAATGAAGTCTAGGCACAATCGCGGCAGCAGTAGTCACAAACAAGATAACAACGACAATGATAGTCGCTCTCGGATGACGCCAACCAACATTGAATACGCTTATAACAGGTTCAGCAACAGTAAGGGGAGGAGAAAAACCAAGCCTATCTGCAAGTATTAATAAACAGGGGAATATTGTTAGAAAGCTTGCAACAGAAAGAATAAGTCCAGTACCAGCAATAAAACCAAATTCTGAAAATCCCTTAAATGTATTTATCATCAATAAATAAAACGCAGGGGCGGTCGTAAGGCCGGCCGTGACACAAGACCGGCCTGTGGTCGATATTGTTCTGGCAATAGCAGGAGGAAGATCAAGCCCTTTATGTCTCTCCTCCCAGTAGCGGGCGAGCATATGTATGCCGAAATCGACCCCCATTCCGAATAGTATGGAAAAAAGAAAGGCGGTAACAACATTTAGTTTGCCAACGACTTTCGCCGCTATTGCAAAATTCCACAAAAGGGCAAATCCAAACGGCACGAATATAAATACCAGCGCCTGAAACCTACGAAATCGCCATATCAAAAAAAAGCTTATTCCTAGCAATGCTACAATACCGGCAATACGCAGATCTTGTGTAAGAATATTGTACTCGTTAATACGCGTAACAAATCCACCTGCATAGTAAACACTGGCAACTCCGTTTTTTACTATCTCCATTACATTTACCCTTGTCTTCACATCATCTAGCATATCTTGCATGTAGGCAAATGTAGGATAAGGGTCACTGGCATACAAGAGAACTGAATATACAGTACCCTTTTCATTTACATAATATCTAGTGGGAAAACTTGAAGTCTCGCTCGCATACTTGTCACGAAAGCTACTAAAATCAAAAGTCTCTTTATCATTTGCATCGTCATCGAAATCTATATACAGCCCACCGAGTTTCCTTTTTTGAATTTCTCTATCGATGCGATTATCTAGGTCCTCAATTTTTTCTAAAGAAAGAAACATCATCCCGTTCTTTTCGAAAAAATCATAACCTTCCCTTTCAAAGTCCACGTCAGTAACATAAGGACTCTGTGATATATAATCAGCAATACCTGAAAGATATTCAGCTCCAACCTTAGGTTCATTAAATTCAAACACTACACTGACAGCCCATACATGCTGATCTACTTTTTTCTCCACTTTCTCAGCAGCTAAAACTGACGGATAATCTTCAGGGAGTAAAGCTTTGAGATCTGTGTCTATATTTCGAAATAAGTGGATCGTTGGAACCGCTGACCATACTGACAAAAAAACTACTAGCAAAAGAAAAACATGATATATTTTTTTTAAAAACGCGACATACAAACCAACGACGGATTCAAAGGATTTAAACATTATCTACCTCGAAGAAACTACGTTCAAAAATAA